>JASLOV010000302.1 GCA_030745285.1 Dehalococcoidia bacterium
GGCCCAGCGAACGGTCCGACCGCGGACAGTGCCGTTGCGGCGAATCGAGGTCAAGGCGGCAACGCCCGCCATGACCAGGAGCAATGCCCAGACGACGCTGATGTCGAGCTGCGGGGCGGGCGACGCGAAGAGACCGCGATCGGAACTGGCGCCCCCGCCCGACGCTACCGGCACGCTGAAGGCACTTCGAGTGTCGTCGAAGCCCTCGCGCCGGACGTCGACGGAGACCTCCCAGGTAAGCGAGAGACTCACAAAGGAGGCGGTCGCGATGAAGACTCCTTGTCCCTTGGGCACAGCCTCGACCTGGTCTCCACCGGCGCCGCCAAGGCGGGTGCTCAGGTTCAGTCGCACCTGCTCGACCGGCCCGACATCGCTCCCGTCCGGGTGGTAGAGATGCAGGCGCAGTTCGTTCACTCCGAACTGCGCCGGCATCACCTGCAGGTGGACGCTTAAATCATCGACCTGCTCGACGCCGTTGAACGGAACTGGCGACGACGACGATTGCACGACCTCGCCGCCCCTCGCCGTTGGCACCTGGCCGAGCGTCGCCACGGACAACAGCACGACGGCGGCCAGCGCTGCTTCGAGCGGGAGCATTCGTCGCAGCCGGCGCAGCGCTACGCCCGCGTCGATGGCGCCCGCGGACAGCTGCCCCAGAAGTCGCCGGTTGATGAGTGCGACGAGGAGCACCGGCAGCAGCAGCGCAAGCTTTGCCAGCAGCCATCGTCCGTACGCCGTCTCGACCAACGCTCCCGCCGTCGGCAGTTCGCCGATCGCCCGCACGACCCCCGTGGCGCCCAGCGCGTAGAGAGCGGCAGCAGCGAGGATCGAGAATCTCCCGACGAGGCGAAGCAGGCCTTTGTCCGAAGTCTCGGTGCGGTGCGCTCGTACGAAGAGCGCTGCGAGGAAGATCAGTCCGCCGACCCACGCCGCCGCGAGCGCGAGATGAGCGAAGTCGGCCGCGATCGCCCACGCACGACCCGGGGCGGCTGCGGCGTGGCTCAACATCGTGACGGTGAACAGTGCCCCCGATGCTAGCAGTGGCAGAGCTGCGAGCGTTGCGTCGCGCCAGCGCCCGAGCGGCGTGCTGAGGGCGGTTCCGACTGCCGCGGTCAGCGCGAGCACAGCCGCCGCGCGCCAGAGCCAGAGCGTTCCGAAACGGGACTCCGTCAGCAGCGCAGACAGTGCGCCACCGAGGGCCTCGTGCTGAGCGTTGAGTTGGAGGATCGAACCAGCCACGATGAGCGGCAGTGCTGCGAGCGAGAGGCGGAGGTAGAGCGCCGTCCTCGTCTCTCTCCAGACGCGGCCCTCACTCCACGCAAACATAAGTACCAGAGCGCCGCCGAGCACGACCGAGAAGCCGCCAAACGTGAACCAGCGACCCACGATCTCCTGCGAAGAGTTGCCGCTCCCCAGGTCCGGTGCGAAGGCAATTCCCGTGGGAACCGTGCCGTCCTCATTCAGGACGGTGAACGTGAACGATCCGCTCCACTCGTGCCCGTCGCGCGTCGAGAGCGTGCGATAGACGACCGTGTAGATGCCGGGGTTGAGCGCGCGAGGAAGCGCCGAGAGGTGCTGGGCGTCCGCCGGGTCGACGCGCATCCCGTCGATCCTCAGCGCGGTGCCGTCGGCCGCGAAGAGCTCGAAACGGCTGAACTCAGGTTCCAGCGGCTCCGAGAACCAGAGATCGATCGAGCCGGGCGAGGCAAGCAATCCGGACTGACTCGCGGGCAATGAGCGCACGAGCACCGCGTGAGCCTCGGCAGGCATCTGACTCGCGGCGACGGATGCCACCAGGATGGCAAGTGCAGCAGCGGCGCGGGCTGCGGAGCGAAGCCTCACTCCGGCGGCCCCTCAATGCCGGCGGAGTGACGAACAGCGCGCACCATCAGGGCGGCGCTGGCGGCGACCGCAGCACCGGCGAGCAGGAGCCACCACGGGAACCTGTTCGCCCCGTCGGCGACGAGGCTGGACGCCTCAGCAGCGCTAGCTCGAGGGGCAGGAGCAGAGTTCGGCGCCTCGGCGTCTCGCGGCGCCGTTGCCACGGGCGCGAGCGGATCGACCGTGAATCGGAACGTGCCGTCGGCCGTGTCGCCATCGACCGCCGAGAGCGTCCGCCAGGCGACGGTGTACTCGCCCGGGCCCAGCCTTCCGAGCATCGCCACGGAGAGGTGTGTGCGGTCCTCATTGTCGAGCACCGCGACGTCATCGCTGACGCGCTCCCCACCCGGCCCGACGACGCTGATCGTGTTTTCACCCTCGCGCCGGAACATCTCCTGCGTGAACCAGACGTCCACTCGCTCAGGGGCCGACCGGACGACGGCATCCGCCGCGGGCTCCGAGCGGTCGTAGCTCGCGTGGGCGGTAATGCGGGAGGGCGCGAGGCCGGCGACGGCGGCGACACCGATCACCGCCATCGCCAGCCATCGCGCACCCCGTTGCATCATCGCCTAGTCGTGATCGTTGTCGTCGTCGTGGTCAGCGGCCGACATCCCTGCCTGCTCGGCGAGGAAGGCGAAGCCGGCCCCGCTCAGGGCGTGGAATGCCCCGTGCGCGGGCGTCACGGTCTCGGCGGCCTGGCTGGCATCGTCGGCGGCCAGCGCCATCTCAAAGAGCATCGACTGAGCGAGGAAGGCCTCGGCCAGCTCGTGCAGCGGCTCGGGCCAGTCGACGACCGCGACGGCCGTGCGGGCGTTGCGCAGGCTGCCCAGCCAGGCGGGCTCAATCCCCCCGCCTTCCACGGTCAATGTCATTTCCATGTGGTGCAGCCCGGCACTGCCGAGGATGTCGAGCGATGCGAGCATCGCTCCGACATCGACGGCGGCTTCGTGGCTCTCTGCGTCCGAGTTGTCGTCGCCACAGGCAACGACCAGCGCCGCGCTCATAGCGACCAGTAAGAAGACAATCGAAAGGTAGCGTCTCATGACACCTCCAGGTGCGTAGCTCGTATCGGGAAACGGCGCTACGCGGCTCGCGGCGGAGGTGTGGGAGGTCGCGCCGGGAAGCTCACATGAGCTAGCTCACGAGCAGAGCGCGCCGGCAAGACCGGCTGTGCGGGAGGCCTGACCTCGCCGCCGTCAGGCCGCAGGCTAGCGTTGGCGAGGACCGGCTGTTCGGCACAGCTTGCTGGGCCTTCGTGGCAGTGGTCCACATGACTGTGATCCGCTTGGCCGCGGGCTTGATCGGGAAGGTAGGTCGCGGATGCGAGCGGCGGGACGAGTTGCTGCCAGTGTCCCAGGTAGGTCAGCGAGGGAAGCAGGGCCACGATCAGCACCCGCACCCTGATAGACATCGTACGGCGTCCGGTCTGGGTGTTGCTCATTGCAGCGGCCGCCAAGGCATGAGATGGGTGGGTACCGACAGCATATGTCAGTAGGTCGCGGGGCAGGGGGTGCCGCCGGGTCTCCCGCGCCGCGAGAACGCGTCGTTCGTGAGACACTCAGACGATGAGTGTCGGCATCGAGGTTCACTCAGCGTGAGGGCCGGAGCGATGCGCGACGGCGATCAGGTGACATGACAGCCCGACGACGTTCGGATGTTTCGAGTCCCGCAGGGAGGCTGGCGTTCTTCGCCCTGAGCTTTGGACAGCGTGAGGTCGTGGGGCCGCTCGACTAGCTACAGCTGCAGAGATTCTGCCCCCTGGCTGTCGGTGCAGGGGTTGCATGGGAGGTGCCCTGTGCTTCTTCCGCGACCGCCAGAAAGGTGATGGCATCCTCGTTTTCAGCGTCGAGCCTAAGCACCATGCGCGAGCGCTCATCGAGCAGGGCCCAGTCCTCGGCATCAGCGGCTTGCTCCGCCCGGTCGAGGAGGGATTCGATGCGGCGTTGGATGCGTTCGCTTCGCATGACGGACGGAATGATAGCGCGCCGCGCCCCTCACCCGTTTCAGCGGCGCAGAAATGCGAGTTACTCATGCTAGGGTCAGCGGGTTCGCTCACCGCGAGGTCGCGATGTCCGACTCAAGCACGATCGGCTCGCGCATCGTCGTCGTCGGCCCACCTGCTCCGGGAAAAGCACGCTGGCGGCCACGCTCGCTGAGCGGCTCGACATGCCCCTCGTCGAGCTCGACGCGCTCTTCTGGCAGCCCAACTGGGTCAAGAGCGACGACGAGACGTTCGGCGCGAAGCTGGGGAAGGCGACGGCTGGCGACGCCCGGATCGCCGCGGGCGACTACCGTCGCGTCTCCGAACGTGTGCTCTGGCCACGCGCAGAGACGATCGTCTGGCTCGACTTTCGGCTTTCGCTGGTGGCGCGCAGACTGCTTGCCCGCTCCTGGAGACGCTGGCGCAACAAGGAGATGCTCTGGGGCACGAACCGGGAGCGCTTCTTGGCCCTCCTCTATCGGCGTGACTCGCTCTTCTACTACGCGATCCGGACTCACCGCTCTCACCGTCGCGGTTGGCTCGGGATGATGGCCGACCCCCGGTGGTCACACCTGAACTTCGTCCAGCTCCGTAGCCCCGCCGAGCTGGCGCGTTGGCTCGCTCAGACGGCGCCGTCGCGCGACGACAGGGACTCGAGCGTCCGCCCCTAGCGTCCTCGCGCTCGACGTTGGCAACCCCGCGTCACAGCCGCCCGTCGCATCGTCAACCGCCCGGCAACAGCCGAGACGCCAAGCGGTTCGAAGGTTCGAACGAGATCCGGGAGAGGTATATCCCCTCCTTGTCGCCCCCGGCAGCGGGCTGCGGTGCAGCGAGGCAGCGGTCGAACTGGACGAGGTAGACCTGCCCGGGCGAGGGATGGTCGACGGTGAAGGTCTCGTCCTCGGTGCCGCCCTTGCAGGTGTGGAGTTGCAGCGGCGAGTCCAGCTGCAGACCGGCGCCGAAGCCGCGCCCGGTGAGGCTAGATCGACTCGGCCTGCGCCCGACTTCGATCCTGGACAGGGGCACGAAGTCTGGCGATCTCGTCGGCCGGGGGACGCTGGTGGGTGCGATTGATTTCGGTTTCCAGAGTCATTCCGTCCCCGAGTGAGAGATCGAATCCCTTGTCCATCAGGCGCTTGTGCTTCTGGATTACGCTCGGGACGGACGACAGTATGTCGTTGGCGAGTTCGACGCAGGTTGGCAGCAGCTCTTCTCCAGGCACGATTCGGTTGAGCAGCCCCCACTCGTAGGCGCGCTCAGCCGAGAGGTGGTTGCCCGTCAGCGATAGCTCCTTGGCTCGATTGATGCCAATCATCCGCGGTAGCCGTTGGGAGAGCCCCCAGCCCGGAATCAGGCCCAGGCGTGCGTGGGTATCCGCAAATCTGGCTTCCGGCGTTGCGATCAGGATGTCGCAGGACGTGGCGAGTTCGAATCCGCCGGTGATCGCCAGCCCATTGATCGCGCCAATGACGGGCTGCGGCATCGAGCGAAGCAGGTCCGGCGATTCGAGCAGCGGACCCCGTCGAGTCTCGCCACTGCTCATCTCATCCAGATCCAATCCGGCGCAGAAGGCCCGTCCGGCGCCCGTGAGGAT
>JASLOV010000303.1 GCA_030745285.1 Dehalococcoidia bacterium
TGCCAGTCCGACACGCGCGACGGCGTGTCGGTTCCACGTTTGTCGCAGTCGCCGCACTGGGCCTGATCGTCGCGGCCTGCGGCGGCGACAACGATGACTCCGGGACCGGGGCGGCCCCGCCCGCTCCCACCGCCGCCGTAGCGGCGCCGGCGGGGACCGCAGCGGCAACGGCGACCCTGACTCCCAGCCCGACCCTGACTCCCAGCCCGACGGTGGCGGCCACGGCCGCGCCCACCACGACGCCATCGCCGAGCCCCCCCGACTCCCAGCCCGAGTCCCACGCCGGCGCCCGCCGTCACCCCGACCCCGACTCCTAGCCCGACGGTGGCAGCCACGGCCGCGCCCACCGCGACGCCATCGCCGAGCCCCACCCCGACTCCCAGCCCAAGTCCCACGCCGGCGCCCACTGCCACCCCGACCCCGGCGGCGACGCAGGCCCCGGCGGCGGGCGAACAGCGCGCCACCGACATCCAGGGCATCGCCTTCGAGGCGACGATCGAGGTTGCGGCTGGCAGTCGCGTGATCTGGACCAACCAGGACGGCGTCATGCACACCGTCACCGCCCGCGACAACTCCAGCGACTCGGGCACCTTCTCGCAGGGGGCCACGTACTCGCTGACGTTCAGTAGTTCCGGGACGTTCAACTACTTCTGCACCGTTCACCCCTTCATGCAGGGGACGGTGGTCGTCGGCGACGGCCGGGGGACCGCGTCGCCGTCGTCCCGTCCGCCGGCGGCGGCACGACCGCCACCAGCGCCACCACGAACGACGGGTACGGGTACTAGCGCCGCCGCCATGCCGTATCTGGCGGCTGGCGGCTGAGCTCGACGACGCCTTCGCTGCCATCAACGGTGATGATGTCGCCGTCCTTGATCGCCGAGGTCGCTTCCTTCGTCTGGATCACTGCCGGGACGCGGTACTCGCGCGCCACGAGCGCGGCATGCTGGAAGACGGCGCCCTCGTCCAGCACGATGCCGCCGAGCAGCGAGAGCACAGGCGTCCAGTCCTGGCCGGCGTTGCGCGCCACCAGGATGTCGCCCGGCTCCACGTCCGGCCGCTTGCCGCCCGGCGCGTAGACGCGGGCCCGTCCAGTGTGGGCGCCGCGCGACGCCGCCGTACCGCGCAGCACGTTGCCCTCAAGTCCGGCGTCGTCGGGGGCCTGGTCGAACGAGGGCATCGCCCCGGACGACGGTGCCCTGCCGATGATGCCCGGCGGCCGCAGCCGGGAGCGTCGCGCGCGTTCCGCCTTGCGCTCCTCAACGAGGGCGAGGAGATCGCGCTGATCATCGCCAAGGGCAGCCTCCCGCAGTTCGTCGAGGCCGAGGTGTAGGGCGTCGTCTGGTTCCCGGATGCGCCCGCGGCGTGTGAGCGCATGGCCCATCCACCAGATCGCCTCGCGCATCACGCCGGCGATGCCCTGCTCCATGATCGTGTTGTGGTCCTCCATGAACACGACGGAGAGGCGCGCTGCCGCTGTTGCCGCATCGAAGTCCGCTCGGGCCTCGGCGGCAACGAGCCGGCGGGCGGCCCTGGTCGCCGACACGCGCTCCGCGCGGGCCTCGCGCTCCAGGCGGTCCAGCCGGTCGAGGTCCTGGGTCGCGTAGCTGGCGATCAGGTCGAGCGGCACGCCCGGGTCCAGGTTCCAGGTCGGCGTCACGAACGAGGACCCGGAGCCGAAGCTGCGCCCGTTGCGCCGTCCGAAGTCGCGCAGCAGCGCCGCGAAGCGCGCCCGGAAGCGCTTTGTCGCGGGGCGGGTGCGCAGCGGAACCTCGCGGATGCGCTGGAAGTCCCGCGACGCAAAGGCCGCAGCCAGTTTCGCGTCGGACTGGACGATACGAGCGAGCCCGCGCAGGCGGCTCACCATCCGCGTCGTCTTGTTCTCGACCGCCTGGAGCAGCGTGCCGGAGTCGACCTCCGGCAGGCCGGTGAAGTCGCTGAATTGCCGGGGCCACGCGTCCTCTTCGCCCTACGGCCGCCCCTGCAACTGACGCCAGTGCAGGTCGCCCTGCACCCGGCCGTACGAGGCCAGCGCCTGCTCAAGGAAGGCGAAGCGGCTGGCCAGGCTCTCGCCGGCGGGTCGCCGGAACGGACCCAGCCGCTTCAGGTGTTCGAGCACTTCGGGCTCGATCTCGTCGAGGTAGTAGCTGCGGCCGGTGGCCTCGAACTCGGTCCTGAAACGCACCCGCTCCGCGAGCAGTTCCTTCAGTTCGTCCCTGTCGACACGCGGAGCGCTGGAGTACGCGAAGCCATGCACGAAGGTGACACGATAGGCTCGCGCCATCGGCACGCTGGTCTCCTCAAAGACCGTGCGCGCATGCTCGGCGTAGGCGTGGCGGAGATCCTGCTCGAAGCGCGTCACCGGCTGTGGCGCGGCGTCGCCGCTGGCAAGGAACCATGTCTCGTCATCGCTCCCCGCGATCTCCCATTCGACCTCCGGGGCATTCTCGAGGAGATCGTCGGCGACGCCCGTCACCGGCCGCGCCTGCAGCAGTTGCACGTCGCCATCGACGATGGCGAACTCGATGTCGCGGTGGCCACCCTCAAGTTCCTGCACGGACTGCGCGAGCCGTCCGAGGGCTGTGAGCTCGTCGTCGGTCAGTGCCGGTTCGCTCCGCAATGCCGCCGGCACCGCCCGCTGCTCGATGCCGCCGCCGTCCGCGCGTGCCGCCACCATCGTTGCCTTCTCGATGACGGTGCGCTCGACGGCGTCGAGCGCGAAGGTGTCGGCCGGCGCGTCACCGGTAGCGACGCCCTCGCCGAGCCCGAGCGCGGCGTTCGCGACCATGCGACTGCTGTCGCCGCTCACGGGGTCGCGCGTGAAGAGCACGCCGGCGGCGTCGGAGTCGAGTTGCCGCTGCACAAGCACCGCCATCTGCACCGGCGCCAGGGGGAGCCCGGCCCGCTGCCGGTAAGCGAGGGCGTGGGCCGAGTAGAGCGAAGCCCAGACCGCCACGAGCCGGTCGAGCAAGGTATCGAGACTGGTGACGTTGAGGAAGCTGTCGTACTGGCCGACGAAGCTCGCTCCGGGCAGGTCTTCGGCGGTGCCGGAGGAACGAACGGCCACGACCGCGCCGGCGCCCATCTCG
>JASLOV010000304.1 GCA_030745285.1 Dehalococcoidia bacterium
GAGCGCCCGACGACGGACTGGTGCATCACAGCGACCGCGGGGTGCAATATCTTTCGATTCGCTACACCGAGCGGCTAGCCGAGGCTGGCATCGAAGGCTCGGTCGGCAGCGTCGGCGACAGCTACGACAATGCCCTCGCAGAGACGATCAACGGGCTGTTCAAGACCGAGGTCATCTGGAACCGCGGCCCCTGGCGTACCGCTGAGGACGTCGAGTTCGCGACGCTCGAGTGGGTCGACTGGTTCAACAACAGACGCCTCCTCGGCCCCCTCGGCTTCGTGCCACCGGCCGAGTTCGAGGCAGACTACTATCTGCGGTTGTCAAGCACCTACCAAACGGAAACTCCGGACATTCGCGTCGGTGGCATGTGGCAGACAAGCGGGTTGATCCTCGCCTGACATTGGCTGTGATTGAGGCGGCACGGGTAGCCTGAAGAGGTCCAGGCGAGCGGATCCCAGCGCCGGGCGCGTGGCCGAGCGGGCTACGCGAGCGGCCAGATGAGGCGAGCGAGGACTCGTTCGGCGGCGTCTCGATCGTGTCGGTGGACGCGGAAGCTGGAGTGGATGCGTCGAGCGGCGGCGCGGAAGCGCTCGCGTCGTTGGCCCTCGGGCTGCTGGCGGACGAGGCCGGCGAGCACGCCGAGCCAGAAGTGGCGTTCGAGGGCGCGTTCGGCGCCCATGGCCTCATCGACGAGATGGCGCAGATGCTCGGTGAACTCGAGGCGGGTGAGGTCGCCCTGGCGTCGGACGAGCGGCTGGAGGAGAGCGTCGTGCGCGGCGAGACGTTCGTCGAGTAGCGCTCTTGTGATGGTGTCGGCCTCGTGGCGTGCGTCGAGGTTGCGGACGATGCCGAGGAGGTAGCGGGCGTCGGCGCCGTCGGGCAGCGAGCCGTGCTTGCTCTTGCCCTCGAAGATGCCGATGCCATCGACGATCGAGTCGAGAGGGTAGCGGGCGATGGCGTCGCGGAAGTGACGTTCGGGGTCGTCGAGGTCGAGACGCTCGAAGGCGCGGTCGAGGCGCTCGCGCACGACGGGATCGAGCCGTGCCGCGTGGGTCTGCCGTGCTCGCTCCTGCTTTCGCAACCGCGCTCGGAGCTTGTGCTTGGCCTCGCGGCGCTGCTCCTCGGTGACGGGCTCGCCGTAGAGTTGCGCGCGGCTCTTCCCGTCGCGATCTCGCCGAGGGCGGCGGTTGAAGGCACACGCGAAGACGACCGCGACGAGGCGGGCGATCTGGTGAGCGAGCTGTCGCGGGCTGTCGGTGTCGAGCACGAGCTCGGGCGCCCGCTGGGCGAAGAGGCCGATGGTGCCCTCGACGTGGGCCTTGTTCTGGGGCCGGAACGGGGTGGCGCGGATGCGCATGGTGTCGCCGAGCGCCGCGTCGACCTCCTCGGTGTGATTGCACGGATGGTTGTCGAGGAGCACGGCGAGCGGGGGCGCGCCCGTGGTCTCGACGCCGGCCTCGAACGCGTCGATGACGCCAGCGCTGTCCTCGGCGTCGCGGACCTCGAGGCCGACCCAGGCGCCGCTGTGGGCGTCAACCATGAGCTCGAGGGTGAGGCGGAACACCTCGCCGTCGATGAGGACCTCGACCTCAGTGCCGTCGCCGACCCACTGCGCGCCGGGGAAGAACGTCTCGAAGGCACCGCGCAGCGCCTCCTCGTCGGGGCTGCGGCCGGGCCGCCGCTTCGGGACGCGCTCGCCGTAGTCGAAGAGGAGCGCGCCGATCATGGCATTGCCAAAATCCAGGTGAAGATCGCGCCGGACATGCTCGCCGAAGGGCGCGAGCACGTCCCCGTCCCAGCGTCGCCAGGCGTCGAGCAGGGTCTCGACCTTCGGCACCGTCGCGTCGCGCACCGGTCGCTCGGCGGGCTCCGCCGACTCCTCGAGCGGACCCGGGCGGAGCCATGCTTCGAGGGTGCCGAGCGGCACCGCGATGGCCTCGGACAAGGCCGCCAGCGAGAGCTCGGCGTGACGCTCGACGAGCTCCAGGACGAAGCGGCGGAACGTGCCCGAGTAGCGCCGCCGCTGCGCGCCGCCGTGTACGCACCCGGGGTGGTCCAGGACGAAGCGCAGCACCTCCTTGCGCAGCGCGTGCGTGACGTCGGGTGCGGGGCTCTGCGGGGGCTTCGGGGGACGTCCCGGGGGACGGACCAGCGAGGGGAGCAGCGCCCGGAGCTCGTCGCACACTTCGTAGGCGCGGCTCCGGCCGGCGCCCGTGGCGAGCAGGATCGCGGTGGTGCAAGGCATCTCCAGCCCCAGGTCCACGCCCAGGGCCCGGGCGGCCAAAAGCACGCCGGCCGCCGCCACAGGGGCGACAGCCGGCTCTGAAACAGCTACATCCATCTCGGTCCTTCGCGACTTGGGTGGGGGGTGATCTGCAATCCCTCCCTGCACCGAGACGCGATGGACCGCTATGGCGTGGTGGGCGCCAGCAGCCGCTGGCCGAGCAGCCAGACCTCCGGCACCCCGCCGCGGCTGACCACCTTGAACAGGTCCAGGCAGCGCTCGCCCAGCGACAGCTCGTCGCCGTCGCGCAGCGCCCCCGACTCGATCCGCGCCAACACCTCCTCGGCGCGCCCGTAGTAGCGGTCCGCCGGAACGAGCAGACCGCCCAGCGCGTGATGCGTCCGCGCGTGATTGTACCAGTGAAGGTGCGTGGACAGACGGCGCTTCATCTGCGTCACGTCCCAGAAGCGGTGAACATCGAAAAGCTCCTTGGCGAGGTTCGCATTGAATACCTCGATCTTGCCGTTGTGCTCCTTGTGCTCCGCCTTCTCGTGCTCGATCTCCATCTCCGTCAGCAGCGTCGTGAACTTGCTGATCCCACGCCAAGACCAGAACGCGCCGCCCCCGTCCGACATCACACGCTCGGGCTTGCCGTGACGCGCCACCGCCTCCTCGAACGTGCGGATCACCATCGCCGCGCGCTCGCGATCATCGACCCCGTGACCGACAACGAAGCGCGAGTGGTCGTCGATGAGGATCAGCGTGAACGTGTTCGCGCGGTGGATGTAGCGGTGCACGAAATCCAGATGCCAGCGGTGGTTCGGACGCACCGACTCGTAGCGCTGGTCGTGGGGCGTGCGCTTGACCTTCGGCGGACGGTAGCCCGCGTCCTGCATCACCGAACGCACCGTCGACACGCCCACCTTGATGCCGCGGCGCGCGAGCTGGTTCTTGATCTGGCTCGGACCCAGCCCCCGGTGCTTGTGCCACTCGCCGAGGATCTCGCGGTCACGCTGCTCCTCGATCTCGCTCGGACTCGGCCCGCTCGTCGGCGACGGCCCCTCCCCACGCGCCGCCTTCGCCACCCGCCTGCGCCAGTCGTAGATCGCAAACCGGCTGGCGCCGAAGTGCCTCGACGCCTCCAGCACGGAGTGCGCGGCGGCGTACTCCACGATCTCCGCCTTCTGCGACGGCGTGTAGCGCCTCGCCACCCGCGGGCTCGCCGACGGCTCGGGCGAGCTTGGCGCCGACTTCGCGGCGGTCCCCTTCGCCGCCATCGGTCGATTGCGCCAGTTGCTTATCGTGCTCTGCGGCACGCCATGCTTGCGTGCTGTCTCGGCCACACCGAGCGACTCCGCGTCCGCCAGGATCGACTCACGCTCATCCGCGCTGTAGCGCCGACGACGGTCTTTCACTCTTGCCTTGTCCTTCATGCTCGACCTCCGCGAGGCGAGCACCCACCCTCAGGTTGTCCGGGGTTTCAGGCCTCAACTCGCCTGGCCGATGGTCGGCAAGCGCACATAGTGGCGATTCTAGCATCGGGGACAGTCGAAAGCGTATCGTCACAGGCGGTCGCGACGCCCCAACAACCTCGATAGTTGGGCGCCGGAGCACTGGGGCGTCCGGCCTGTTGAGGCCCCGGGTGTCCCCTGGAAGCCCGGACTCTGTCGTCTTCGTCGGGGACGTCACGTCAGCGTTCAAGCTCCGGCAGCCCCTCGTCGACGTCCTGCATCACATCACCAGCTTCTTCAATCCTTGCCGAGGAGTCGACGCACGCGGACCGCGGATGCGCGCGGCGCGGTCCCTCGCGGCCAACCGAACGGCCATC
>JASLOV010000305.1 GCA_030745285.1 Dehalococcoidia bacterium
ACTGCGCCTCCTGGTTCGCCGGCAGAAGCGCGACGATGAGGATGCCGAGAGGCCGAGGAAGAAGCCGAGGAGGAAGCCGAGGAGGAAGCCGACTGTTCCGCCACGAGCCCGGTTGCGAGACAGCGATGAGCCCCACCAGCCGAACAGGCCGCCCACGATCAGCCAGATCAGCACCAGCTCCACGTCGTCCTCCTCACTCGCCCCTACACTCGCCGCTGTCGTACCGCGGTGCGCGGCAGGCGCGCCGCCGCAACGATCGCGCGCCCGACGTAAGGGACGCCCCGGCGGAACGGCGCCGTGCGAATCCACTCGCGCTCGGCGTGCGCCTCGCCCCCGGTGGTGACGCCGATGCAGGTCGCCGGCATGCCCGTCGCCATCGGGGCGTTCGCGTCGGTGCTGCCGACGCCGAGGGTTGGGCGCGGCAGGCCCAGCCCGCGGCGAGCGGAGAGCATCGCGCCGATCAGGGGGTGATCCTGAGGCATCCGCGCCGCCGGCCGCAGCCCGATGCGCCGCAGCTTCAGCCGTACCTCGCCTCCACCGGTGCCTCCACCGGCGCCATCGAGCGACCGTCGCATCGCTCGTTTGGCGTCGTGGTGCAGCCTGTCCAGGGTGGCCGGGTCCTCCGAACGCATGTCGAGTTCGAATGAGGCGTCGGGGGCGATGGTGTTGACGCTGCGCCCGCCGCGGATCACGCCGGCGTTGATCGTCGCCTTCGGGGCCACGCCGACCGCCGGCGCCACCGATTCGAGCGCCGTGATGGCGCGGGCGAGCAGCGAGATTGCGTTCGGGCGACCGTAGGCGCCCCATGAGTGGCCGCCCTCGGTCCGCACACTCACCTCGTAGCGGATCGAGCCGACGCCGCCGCCCTGCACGCGGTTCAGACTGTGTGCTTCGAGCGCGATCATGGCGTCGAAGTCGCCGGCGTGGTCGCGCATGATGCGGCGAATGCCGCGCAGGTCGCCAAGGCCCTCCTCGCCGACGTTGGCGGCCAGCAGCAGGTCGCCGACGCCGCGCGGCGCGCGCGATTGCACCGCCTGCGCCACCCCCAGCAGCGCGGCGACACCGGCGCTGTTGTCGCCGACGCCGCGGCCGTGCAGGCGGCCTCGTGAGCGCGTGACCGGCGTCTCCGCATCGGGGAAGACGGTGTCGAGGTGCGCGGCGACGAGCACGCGGGCCTTGCCCGGCTGCCCCCGCCGCACGGCGACGACGTTGCCGATGCCGTCGATCGAGAGCCCGTCCCAGCCCCCGATCTGCTCGAACCGCGAGTGGACGTAACGAGCCCGCCGCCGCTCGCGGGACGTTGGCGCTGGGATCTCCGTCACGCGGACCGTCTCTGCGATCACCTCGGGTACGAGGCGCGCCAGTTCTCGTTCGTATGCGGTGGCCATCGGTCAGTCCCCTCTCGATCGTGCCGTCGGTCCTGCCTTGGCGACCGCTCGTCCTGAGCCCGTCGATGGACCGCCCGCCTTCACGCGCAGCCGCCCGCCCCGGGTCGTCGGCTAGTAGGCGTCAGCCTGGCTGAAGATGGCGCGGGGATTAGCGGTGGTCATCTGCTTGATGTCGTCGTCGCTGACGCCGCGTTCGCGTAGCAGGACGGAGAATTCCTCCGGGATGTACGTCCAGCGCCATGTCGGCGCGCGCTCGCGCAGGCGTTCCTGTTCGGCGGTGAAGTCGAACCAGCCGGAGGCGTCGTGCGAGAGTGTCACCCGGTCCGCGTAGCCCTTCTCCACCAGCGCGGCCACCATGTCGGCGCGCTGCTCGCTGGTGCGGGGCGCCTGGATGCCGATGCGGTCCATGCCGCAGTAGCTGCCGTTCTCGATGATCTCCTCGAGGTAGGAGAGGTCGTCCGTGTCGTCGGAGTGGCCGATCACGATGCGGCCGAGGTCGGCGCCCTCTTCCTTGAAGACCCGCTGCTGGTCCAGCCCCGTGCGGTTGGCCGGGTAGGTGTGCGTGACGATCGGCACGCCGGTCCGACGGTGTGCCTGCGCCGAGGCGCGCAGTACGCGCTCGTTCATGCGGTCCATCTCCGGCTCGGTCGCGCACTTGATCACCCCGGCGCGGACGCCGCTGTCCCCGATGCCGTCGACGATGTCGCTCACCAGCAGCTCGGCGATCGTCTCGGTTGGGCGGTTGGAGAAGTAGAAGGGGAGCTGATAGTAGAGGCCGGTGGGGGCAATGATCTGCATCCCGGACTCGGCGGCCGCGTCGCGGATCAGCGTCGCCTCGCGGCCGAGTCCGATCGGCGTGCAGTCGACGATCGTGCGGACGCCGGCCCCGGCGGCCTCGCGCAGCCGATCGACGGCGGTCGCCCGGATCGTCTCCCAGTCGAAGCGGTCCGGGTACTCGTGCAGCATCGCCGCCCAGCCGACATAGACATGCTCGTGCATGAGCGTGAGGCCCAGGTCGTCGCTCTCGATCGGTCCGGTCGCGCTCTGAATCGTGGCCATCGGGCGTCCTTGCTCTGATCACTCTGCCAGTTGGTCGTGCGGTGAGAATCGTGGTGGGAAGGGCAGGGCGGCTCGGCGGGGCCGCCCTGTTCACGATCCCTGCGTTCCCCTGCGCTCGCCGCGCGGTGACTCGCCCCGCTACGTCTGATCGGCCGGCGGCACGAACGGCGCCGGGTTCGGGATCCCCGCCACCAGCTGGCCCGGGATCACGGACGCCAGGTCCTCCACGGTCCAGCGCGTGGGCCGCGAGATGCTGCGTGTGACCTGCCGGATCGAGTAGCGCGAGGCCTGCCAGCCGGAGCTGCCGATCACCTGCCCGCTGATCGCCCCGCCGGCTTCGGAACAGAGCCACGTCACCGGCGGCGCATTGTTCAGCGGGTCGCGCGGCGTGCCGTCGGGCGATTCCTGCTCCGCCTGCCGCTGTTGCTGTGCCTGCGGTTGGGCTCGTGCGGCGGCGCCACTGATGCCGGCGGCGGCCCGCAGCTGCCCGGTCGATGGCGGCACAGAGGCGGTCATGCGCGTCGCGCCACCCGGGTAGATGGCGTTGACGGCGATGCCGTACGGTCCCAGCTCGCGCGCGAGCGCGCGCGAGAACCCGACCATGCCCTCCTTGGCGGCGCTGTAGTTCGCCTGGCCCGATGCCCCGAGGCCGGAGCCGGACGAGAACAGCAGGATGCGGCCGTAACGCTGCTTCAGCATCGGATCGACGGCGTGGCGCACCGTGTTGAAGGCGCCCTTGAGGTGGACTGCCAGCACGGCGTCCCACTCCTCTTCCGTCATGTTGAACACCATGCGGTCACGCAGGATGCCGGCGACGTGGCAGAGGATGTCGAGACGGCCGAATTCGTCCAGCGCGGTCTGCACCATGCTGCCGGCTTGCTCGAAGCTGGAGACATCGCCGTAGTTGGCGGCCGCCTGGCCGCCCGCCTTGCGGATCTCCTCCACCACCTCGTCCGCCGGTGTCTGCTGCTCGCCGGAGCCGTCGAGGTTGCCGCCGAAGTCGGCGACGACGACCTTCGCACCCTCCTCCGCCAGCATCAGCGCGACGCCGCGGCCGATCCCTCGGCCGGAACCGGTGACGACGGCGACTCTTCCTTCCAGTCGGTTGCCCATCTCCGTCTCCCTTCTACTGGCGCACCGGGCTGGCGAGGCCGAGCCCGAGTGTGCGTGGCATCTGCTCGTCCATCTCCTCGAGCGTGAACCGGCGCCCGTAGGTCAGGATCTGGCGGTCGATGCCCGGGTGCGAGTAGAGGTAGATGTCCCCGCCTCGCACGCCGAAGAACTGCCCGTTGACCTCGCCCGACTGCTCGCTGGCCAGGTAGACGGCCAGCGGTGCGACGCTCTCGGCGTCGTCGGCGTGACCCTCGCCCTCCCACTGCAGCGTCGGGTCGGGGGCGCCGATGCGCGCGACCTCGTCCGCCGAAATGACGCCGGCGGGCGGCCGCAGCTGCTCCGAGAGCCCGCCGGAGAGGCGCGTGCGCGCCAGCGGCGAGATGCCGTTCGTCGTCACCCCGTATCGCCCCATGTCGCGGGCGGAGGTGCGCGTGAAGCCGACGGCGCCCTCGCCCGCGGCGGCGTAGTTCGCGCCGCCGACGGCGCCGAGCCCGGCGTCCGAGACCATGTTGACGATGCGCCCGTAGCGCTGCTGGCGCATGGCGATACCGGCGAACTTCGTCGGCACGAACAGCGTCTTCACGTTGCCCTGGATGACGGTGTCCCAGTCTTCCTCAGTCATCTTCCAGATCGGCGTGTCGCGCACGCAGCCGGCGCAGTTGACCAGCGCGTCGATCGTGCCGTAGGTGTCGAGCGCGGCCTTCACCGTCTCCTCGCCGCCGTCCCAGGTGCCGACGTCGCCGTAAGTGGCGACGGCCTCGCCGCCGGCCGAGGTGATGGCCTCCACCGTGGCGTCGGCGAAGTCGTGGCTGCCGCCGGTGCCGTCCGGCTCGCAGCCGCTGTCTGTGACGACGACCGAGGCCCCTTCCGCCGCAGCCAGCAACGCGACCGCGCGGCCGATGCCGCGTCCCGCGCCCGTGACGGCGACCGTCCTTCCGTCCAGTGCTCCCATGTTCACTCCTAGCGTTCCGCGCAGCCGTGAGGCAGCAGCCGTGAGGCAGTAGTAGCGCGCGCGGATTCTACACGGCTTTGCCGCCGCTGAACGGTGCGGAGGGTCCCGGACTCATGCCGGGGTGGCTGAGTCGTGCGGCGGTGCGGTCGGGGGTGCTAGCTCGTCTCGAGCTTCAGCACACCGCCGAGCCACGCCCGGAGGTCGTTGGCGCTCTCCTGGCCCACCTGGTGCCCCATCGAGTACTCGCGGTATTCGAGGTCGACGCCCAGCTCCTGCAGGCGGTCGCGTGACTCGCGGGCGCGGTCGACGGCGATCATCGGGTCCTGGGCGCCGTGCTGCACCAGCACCGGCAACTGCTTCAGGTCCTCGGAAGGCTCGACCATCGCCACCGACTCGGCGGAGAGCGTCGTGCTCAGCGCCGCGAAGCCAGCGAAGCGCTTCGGCTCGTCGAGCGCTAGGCGGTAGCCCAGCATCCCGCCCTGGCTGAAGCCGAGCAGGGCGGTGCGGTCCGGGTCGATCGGGTAGCGGTCGGCGACGGCGTCCAGGAAGCCGCGCAGGCCCTCGATCACGCCGCCGATCTCCTCGTCCCGTCGCGGATCGTCGCGGCCGAAGTGGAACCACGTGAAGCCGCCGAGGACTTCGTCGAGCGTGTGCTGCGCCTGCGGGCAGAGCCAGAGCAGGTTGTCCGGCAGGAACTGGCTGAGGCCGATCAGGTCAAGCGCGTGTGCGCCGTGGCCGTGCAGCGCGATCAGCGTAGGGAACGGCCCGTCGCCGTCGGGTTGGAGTGAGGCGTGTCGAAATTGCATGGCGCGGAGTATAGCGGCGCGTGGCCTGGCGTGGTCGTGCAGTGTGGTCGTGCGCCGTGGTTGCGCCGTGTCGCCGAACGGTTCGGCGAGAAGGGGACGGTTGTCGTCGCCCGCTCCGGAGCGGCGGCTCCGGGAGCCGGGTCATGGCCGAGCCGAGAGCTCGGTCCTCCTCGTAACCCTACCCCGGGGGGTAGCGATATCGATCGCAACGGGAAATTCGCACGACGGACAGTGACGGGACGGGGCTCTCTTGACCTGAACCCCCCGGGTAGGGGTATGATGTCACCGTATCCGGAGACCGAAATGGACGCCGAGACCCGCGACGATGTCCTCAAACGCCTCGCGTACGTCGAGGGGCACCTCGCCGGCGTGCGCAGGATGATCGAGCAGGACACCTACTGTGTCGACGTGCTGAAGCAGACCTTCGCCGTGCGGCGGGGCATCGAGAAGGCCGAGTCGAAACTGCTGGCCGGCCACCTCCATCACTGCGTCGTCGCGGGCGTCGAGGCCGGCGACGCCGGCGTGCTCGACGAGCTCGTCGAACTCTACGAGATCGCGAACCGGTAGCTCTTCAGCTGGCAGCCAATCAGGCAGTGGGCGAACCGACCGAACCGACCAAACCGACTGAACCCTTAGGGCCGAGACTGGAATCACCATGACAACCGAGACCTCACCGACCCACGACGAACGGTCCGACGCGGCCCGCGCCGGGCTGACGGGCGATCAGCGCTTCGCCGTGAAGGGCATGACCTGCGCCTCGTGCGTGCGTCGTGTCGAGCGCGCCGTCGCCGGCCTGCCGGGCGTCGAGGGCGCCGCGGTCAACCTCGCGACGGAGGAGGTCTCCTTTACGGCCGGGGAGGCGCTGCCAGTCGCCGCCCTGCGCCAGGCCGTCGACAAGGCCGGCTACGAACTGCGTGTGCCGGGCGAGGACGAGACGCCCGAGGGCAGCCAGGACCGGCTCGCGCTCGAACGGCAGGCGGAATACCTGGAGCTGCGCCGTCGCACCATCTTCGCGCTGGCGCTCGCCGCGCTGCTGGTGGGCGCGATGCAGCTCGTGCGCTTCCCGCCGCTGGAGGACGTGCCGGAACGGGTGCTGCACCTGCTCTTCTTCCTGATCGGAGTGCCGGTGCAGTTCTGGGCCGGGTGGCGCTTCTACCAGGGTGCCTGGAAGGTCGGCCGCCACGGCGCGTCCGACATGAACACGCTGATCGCCGTCGGCACCTCGGCCGCCTTCGGCTATTCCGTGGTCGCCACCTTCGCGCCGCAGGTCTTCGAGTCGGTCGAGGGGCTGAAGGCAACGGTCTACTTCGACACCGCCGCCGCCATCATCGGCCTGGTCCTGCTCGGGCGGACGCTCGAGGCGCGTGCGAAGACGCAGACGTCCGAGGCGGTGCGACGGCTGATCGGGCTGCGCCCGCAACGCGCTCGCGTGCTCGAGGACGGCGAGGAGTACGAGATCCCGATCGCCGCGGTCCAGCCCGGCGACACGGTGATCGTGAAGCCGGGCGAGCAAATCGCCGTTGACGGCGAGGTGATCGAGGGCGTCTCCGCCGTCGACGAGTCGATGCTGACCGGCGAGTCGCTGCCCGTGGACAAGGGCGAGGGCGACGCCGTCTTCGGCGCGACGGTGAACACCACCGGGCTGCTGCACGTCCGGGCGACCGCCGTCGGCGCCGACTCCGCGCTGGCGCGCATCATCCGTCTCGTGGAGGAGGCGCAGGGCTCGAAAGCGCCGATCCAGCGGCTGGCGGACCAGATCTCGGCCGTCTTCGTGCCGACCGTCTTCGGCGTCGCGCTCGCGACCTTCGTCGTGTGGTGGGCGGTGGGGCCGGACCCTGCACTCACCTTCGCGATCCTCAACGCCGTGGCCGTCCTGATCATCGCCTGCCCCTGCGCCCTGGGGTTGGCGACGCCGACGGCGATCATGGTCGGCACCGGGCGCGGCGCCCAGCACGGCATCCTGTTGCGCGACGCCGACGCGCTCCAGCAGGCACGGCGCATCGACACCGTCGTGCTGGACAAGACCGGCACGATCACGGAGGGCCGCCCGGAGGTGGCGAGCGTCTTCATTCCGGCGGACGGCCCCGTCGAGGAGCGCGAGCTTGTGCGCTTGGCCGCCTCCGCCGAGAGAGGCTCGGAGCACCCCTACGCCGCCGCGCTGCTGCGCGAAGCCGAGCGACGCGAGGTGAATGTCGAGCTGCCCGAGCAGTTCGAGGCGCTGGTCGGCCGCGGCATCACCGCAACGGTCGAGGGTCGCACCGTGCTGGTGGGCAACGTGCCGCTGCTCGAGGAGCACGATGTCGCCGTCGGTGGGCTGGCGCACGCCGTTGCCGAGGCGGAAGCGGGAGCGCAGACGGCGCTACTCGTCGCCGTCGAGGGCCGGGCCGCCGGCCTGCTGGCCGTCGCCGACCGCATCCGCGAGACCACGCCGGCCGCCGTCGCGCGGCTGCACGAGATGGGTGTGGAGGTCGTGATGCTCACCGGCGACCGCATGTCGACCGCCCGCGCCATCGCCGCCGAGGCCGGCATCGACACCGTCGAGGCCGAGGTCCTGCCGGAGGACAAGGTGCGCATCGTGCAGGAGCGCCAGGCCGCCGGTCAGGTCGTCGCCATGGTCGGCGACGGCATCAACGACGCCCCGGCGCTCGCCGCCGCGGATGTCGGCATGGCGATCGGCACCGGCACGGACGTGGCGATGGAGGCCGCGCCCGTCACGCTGATACGCCCGGACCTCGGCGGGGTCGCCACCGCGATCGCGCTCTCGCGCCAAACGATGCGGACGATGTACCAGAACCTCTGCTGGGCGTTCGGCTACAACGCCGCGCTGATCCCGGTCGCCGCCGGGGCCGGCTACCTGCTCTTCGGCGTCGTGCTCGATGGCGCGGAGGTGCCGTCGCTGCTGCGTCCGATCTTCGGCGAGCAGGGCTTCCTCAACCCGATCATCGCTGCCGCCGCGATGGCGTCCAGCTCGCTCTCGGTGATGAGCAACTCGCTGCGGCTGCGAGGCGCGAAGATCGTGTAAAGGCTGCGGCCGAGCCCACGGAGGCCTGGCGGGGTTCCCTGCTAGAATCCATTCCGCCCGAGGAGGGACGATGGACTTCGGCTGGGACGAGGAAGAACAGACATTCCGCGCGAAGGTGCACGGCTTCATCCAGGAGCACTGGATTGGGAGCGGCTTGCAGGACGTCCCCCAGTAGTCGTTATCGAGGTCCACGAACGGAAGATCGAGCGTAGAGGCCAGCCGCGCGCCGAACGCCGTCTTCCCGGCGCCGGAGTTGCCGACCACCATCACCCGGCGGAACGGCACCCGGCGGAACGGCACCCGGCGGGACGGCCGTTGGTCAGCCGCCATCACAGGCGCTCCATAGCCCGCGACCTGCCGAGGCCGCGCCCCTTTCCGCGGCCTTCAGCCGGTCGAGGTACTTCAGGTCGGGCGGGTAGGTGGCGACGGCGGCGAAGCCTCCGCGCACCAGCACTTCGTTCACCATCTGTCCGTCGCCTCGGTAGACGTAGCGCAGCAGACGGTCATAGCGGTCGACGTTGGAGACATCTCTCTCCAGATACACCACGGAGCCCTCGCGGACGAGGTCCGTCATGAACGCGCTCGCCTCGGGGCCGAAACACGCCACCTCGGGGTACACCTCGGGCGTATTCACGAGGACCAGGCGGACGAGGTACTCGGCTCCGTCGATGGTGACGCGGAGCGTGTCTCCGTCGACCACCCGCACGACCTCCGCCGCGACTGCCCCGGCGGGCGCTCGAGCGATGCCGCGTGTCGCGTCGCGTTGAGCCAATGGGGCCGGCGTCGGCTCGGCCGGCGATGCCGTCGCCGTGGTGGCGACGGGCGCAGCCGGTCTGGCATGCTCGACGGGAGCGTCCCTGCAGGCGACAAGGATCGCGACGGCGGCGAGCGCGCCGATCAGGGTTCGGGGGGTGGGCATGACATCCCGCCAGCGCAGGCATTCGCGTCGGTGGCCTTCGGGACTGTACATCGACCTGCTCGACCTGACCGAGAGGTCAGGGGCGGCACGCCGGGGCGGGTGCGAAACGGGTACAGTCGATCGACTGATGATTGGCGCATGGACAGGGGGATCCGATGCCAAATCCAGTGGTGCACTTTGAGGTGGGCGTCCCTGACGCTGCGGCGCTCCAGGCCTTCTACGCGAAGGCCTTCGACTGGTCGGTCGACGCCGACAACCCGATGAATTACGGGCTGGTCGAGAACAACGACGAGGGCATCGGCGACGTCGCCGAGAACGACGCCGGCGTGATCTTCTACATCCAGGTGGCCGACATCAACGCCGCCCTGGAGACCGTGAAGGCAGGCGGCGGCAAGACCGTCGAGGAGCGGACGGAGATTCCCGGCATGGTGATCATGGCGAAGTTCGCCGACCCGGCGGGCAATGTGATCGGCCTGGTGGAAGAAGGCAACGACGGCTAGCCGCTAGTCGCCGGTCTCCGCGCCCGGCGAAGCGGGCTCGGAGCGCTCCTCGGACGCATCGCTCTCAGTCCCGCTCTCGATCAATCGACGGGCTGGCTGGCGATTGACGTGCAGTTGGAGCACGTCCGGCCGCGAGTAGTGGCCGCCGACGTCGCTCATCGACTTCGCCTCCAGCACCAGTTCGAGCGAACCGGTCGTCGTGATGATCGTCTCTTCGTTCGACCCTGCCGCGGCCAGCTCGCGCGCCCACGGGTCAAGGATCGTGCTGTCGCCGGTCAACGCCGGGGCGCGCAGCTCCTGGTACTCCGCCGGGACGTCCTGCTCGCGCCCGACGCCGCCGACGGAGATGACGTAGGCGCCGGCCTGGTAGGCGAAGGCGCCGGCCAGCACGTCGCAGCCTGAGCCGCCGACGTTGGGCCACGTCGCGATGTGGATCTGCGTGCCCTGCGCCATCAGCGCGTAGCCCGGCAGCACCATCTTGTGCTCCCAGCAGTTCAGCCCGCTCACCCGGCCGTAGGGCCGCTCGTAGACGGTCAGGCTGGCGCCGTCGCCCTCCGCCCAGATGCGGCGTTCGGCGTCCGTCGGCTTGAGCTTGCGGTGGCTGCCCAGGATCTCGCCCTCGCGGCCGATGAAGAGCAGCGTGCAGTAGACCGTGCCGCGCGTGTTCGGGTCGAGTTCGACGACGCCGATGGCGACATCGATGCCCGCGCGTTTCGCCGCCGAGCAGAGCCGCTGAGTCTCCGGGCCCGGCACCTCGATGGCGTTGGCGATGTAGTCGGCGCGGGCCTGGCGGTGCAGCGGCGTCGAGCGCTCGCCCGCCCACCACGGGTAGCCGTGCAGCCATGTCTCCCCGAAGGCAGCGAGCGTCGCGCCCGCCGCGGCGGCGTCCTCGATCAGCCCGCAGGCCTTCTCCGTCGACGCCTCCCTGTCGAAGTAGACCGGCGCGGCCTGCACGGCCGCGAGCGTGAATTCGGGGTACTTCGGCATGGGCGGCCTCCGATCGGTCCGACGGGCGCGAGGAAGCGTACGCCGGCCCGTCGAGGCTGTCGAAACCGTTGACGAGATGTGCCGCTAGCTCGAAACCCCCAGCTCCGCGGCCTCGGCGACCAGCTCGGCGGGCAGGCCGTCGATGAAGTCGACGGTGCGGCCGGGGATGGCGGGGACGCGCGCGCCGGGCAGGCCGATGCCGGTGAGGTTGACCGGATCCGCGGCGCTGATCGTGACGCGCTCGCCGCTGCGTGGCTCGCGGCGGGTGCGGCGCAGGGCGTCGACGGCCTCCGGCAGCGCGTACTGCTCGCCGACGAAGCCGGAGACGAAACGGCCGCCGCGCACGGTGCCTCGTGCTTCCATCCGCCGCAGCGCTCGCAGCACCTCGCGCCACGGCAGCGCCAGCGGCTCGCGCGAGGCGACATCGCGGAAGATCACGCCGTAGCGCTCCAGCAGCACCCCCGCCACGCGCTCGGCGAGGTCGTCGATGCCATCGATACTCCCAGTGCCAGTGCCGCCACTGTCGCCGCCGTTGCCGCCGTCGACGGACGGTGCCTGCACGAGCGCCCAGCGCCCGGCCGGGCTCGCGCCGCCGAAGAGCCGTCGACGCGAGGCCGTGCGGCGGCGGCCGGCGCGCGAGCGGTGCCCGGAGCGCCTGCCGCCTGCGCCGCCCGTGCCGCCGGTCAGGTCGCGCAGTCCCTGGAACCCGTCCGAGCTGACGAGGCCGGTGGCGATCAGCTCGTGCAGGCCGCGTTCGACATCGGCCTCCAGCCGCCTCGTGCGTTCGACGAGTTCATCGAGGAAGAGCGCACCACGCTCCTGCAGCAATGCCAGGATCTCC
Source organism: Dehalococcoidia bacterium (assembly GCA_030745285.1). Lineage (GTDB taxonomy): Bacteria > Chloroflexota > Dehalococcoidia > UBA2979 > UBA2979 > SHYR01. Next base: position 11,588 of record JASLOV010000305.1, read on the forward strand.
GCCGCTGCGCCCGACCGCGGCTCCTCCGTCGCGCCGCTCGTCCCGCTGCCGTTCCACCTCGCCGCCGCCAGCAGGTCCGGCAGCTGGCCGCGCAGCGCCACGGAGACTGGCGTCGCCCGCGTCGCGGCCGCGACCGGCGGACGAGGGGCGGCGGGGATCGCATCGTCGTGCTCGTCGGTCGCGACCTTGCGAGGGGTGAGGCGCGCCCACGCCGTCTCGCCGGCCAGGCAGAGCTCATCGAGCCAGGATGGCGTATAGTCCTGTACCCGGCCCGGCAGCAGGTCCTGCTCCCAGGCGGCGGCGGGCGCCTCGAAGCCCTGCAGGCGGGCGATCGCCTGCCGCAGGCCGCCACGGCCTTCGAGTCGCGTATCCGCCGTCAGCCGCTGCCAGCGGAAGAGGAAGCGCGTGTAGTCCTGCGCCGTCACCGGATCGATCTCGCGCCGCAGCCGGTCGAGCGTGTAGCGGTAGATGCGAGCGAGCAGCCGGCGGTCGCAGAATTCATCGACGCCATTGCTATCCGCGGGCAGGTTCGGTGTGAACCTTCCCTGCAGCACGTAGCCCATCGCCTCGACCTGCATCAGCCCGCGGCGCGTGTCCGTCTCCGTGAGCGCGGTACGGGCCGCCAGTTGCGTGATCGTGAACGGCCCCAGCGCCTCGGCGTGGCCGCGCAACATGCGCATCCGCTCCTCGTCGCGCTCCTCGACCTCGATGGCGATGCCGGGCGGTAGCGCCACGTCCGGGGACACCGGCGCTCCGGGGTACAACAGCTCCATCGCCGGCAACTGCTCCGAGGCGAACCACATGCGACCGCGCTCTGTGTCCGCGACGGCCACGCGACCGACACGCGCCAGCTGGTCGAGCCAGTCCACCCACTCCGGCACGTCGTCCTCGCGCACCGCGACCAGGCCGAGCAGGGCCTCGTGCACCTCCTCGATGTCGCGGGCGACGGGCCATGCCTCGTCCCGTACGCGCTCGATGGCGTCGAGGTCGAGCGTGCCCAGCTCCTTCGCGTCCTCCGGCAGCGTGCGGCGCAGCGTGATCGCGCGCGTGCGCCGCTCCTCCAGCGGGGCGTCGTCCAGGTAGCCGTACGGCTTGACGCTGATCACTTCATGCGCCATCGGCGAGGGCTCCGTGGTGTCGCGGGCGTGCAGCCGGATCTCGCCGCGCTCGATGCGGCCGAGCACCTCGAGCAGACCGTCGATGTCCATCGCCTCGCGCAGGCAGTCGTCCATCGTCTGGCGTACCAGCACGTGGTCGGGCAGCTCCAGCGCGCCGGTGACGTTCTCCTGGCAGCCGACGACCTTCGGGAAGACGGCGGCCAACAGGTCGTCCGCGATCATGCGCTGCAGGAACGGCTGCACGCGCCGCCCGCCGCGCATCCTCGGCACGGAGAGCGCCCGGGTGGCGTTCCAGCGCCAGCGCGTCGGGAAGAGCGGCATGTAGAGGATCGACTGTTCGACGGACTCGGTGGCGTTGCGAGGGTTCACCCACTGGAACGCCTCTTCCAGCGGCCACGAGTGCTGCGGGCCGGAGGAGAGCAACATCGCGTCGTCGTTGGCGGCGGCCTGGAGCTCGAAGTCGAAGCTCACGCAGAAGCGCTTGCGCAGCGCCACTCCCCATGCGCGGTTGATGCGCGACCCGAACGGCGCGTGCACGACCAGCTGCATCCCGCCGCTGTCGTCGAAGAAGCGCTCGAAGACGACATCGACGTCCGAGGGGACGATGCCGAGCCCGTCGCGGGTGGCGCGCACATAGTCGATGATCTGGAGCGCGCCGGTCTCGCTCAGCCCGCCTTCGGCACGCAGCCACTCGACCAGCGCAGGGCGGGCATCAGGGCGGGCATCGAGCCGCTCCGCGACCTCGCGCCGCAGCTGGCCGACCTGCTCCGAGAGTTCGATCGTGCGGCCGGGCGCCTCGCCGAGCCAGAAGGGGATGGTGGGGGGAGCGCCGTGGGCGTTCTCGACCCGCACCGTGTCGGTCTCGATGCGCTTGATGCGCCACGAGGTGCTGCCGAGCAGGAAGATGTCGCCGGCCATCGACTCGACAGACCAGTCCTCGTCGACGGTGCCGACCATCGTCTCGTCGGGCTCCGCCACGACGCGGTAGACCGCCTGCTCCGGGATCGTGCCGCTGTTGGTGAGCGCGGTCATGCGCGAGCCGCGACGCGCCCGCAGCACGCCGTGGATGCGGTCGCGATGGAGCAGCGGCCGGGAACCGCCCGCCCCGTCGCCGACGCCGGTGGCGAGCATGGCGACGACCTCGTCGAACTGCTCGCGCCGCAGCGCCTCGTAGGGCGCCGCCTGCCGCACCAGCGCGAACAGGTCGTCCTCGCGCCAGTCCTCGCAGGCCGTCTCCGCCACGATCTGCTGCGCCAGCACGTCCAGCGGCGCTACCGGCTGCACGACGCGGTCGAGCAGGCCCGCTCGCGCCGAACGCACCAGCGTCGCGCACTCCACCAGTTCGTCGCGCGTCGTCGGGAAGAGGCGGCCGTCCGGTCGCAGCCCGAGCGCGTGCCCGGAGCGCCCGACGCGTTGCAGGAAGGTGGCGATGCTGCGCGGCGAGCCGATCTGGCAGACGAGGTCGATGCCGCCGATGTCGATGCCGAGTTCGAGCGAGGCGGTCGCGACCAGCGCCTTCAGCTCGCCGTCCTTCAGCCGCTGCTCGACCTTCAGCCGCCGTTCCTTCGAGAGCGAGCCGTGGTGGCTCGCCACCGCCTGCTCGCCCAGCCGCTCCGCCAGGTGGTGGGCAACCCGCTCCGATAGCCGCCGCGTGTTGACGAAGACGAGCGTCGTGCGATGCTGCGCGATCAGCTCCGCCAGTCGCGAATACACCTCGCCCCACTGCTCGTTGGGGGCGACCGCCTCGAGATGGGAGGACGGCAGCTCCACCGCCAGCTCAAGGTCCCGCTGGTGGCCGAGGTCGACGATCTCGCACGCACCCTCGGTGCTGGCCACGAAGCGCGCCATCTCCTCGATCGGCTTCACCGTCGCCGAGAGCCCGATGCGCAGCGGCGGCTCGCCCCGGCGGATGTGGTCGAGCCGCGCCAGCGAGAGCGCCAGGTGGCTGCCGCGGCGGTCCCGCGCAAGCGCGTGGACCTCGTCGACGATCACGGTGCGGACGTTGCGCAGGGTCTCGCGGCCGCGCTCGGCGGTGAGCAGCAGGTAGAGCGACTCCGGCGTCGTGATCAGGATGTGCGGTGGCTTGCGCACCAACGCCTGCCGCTGCGACTGCGGCGTGTCGCCGCTGCGAACGGCGGCGCGGATCGCCGGGATCTGCCGCCCCAGCTCCTCGGCCACCGCGAGGATCTCGGCGAGCGGTGTCTCGAGGTTGCGCTGGATGTCGTTGCCCAGCGCCTTCAGCGGCGAGATGTAGACAACCGAGGTCTCGTCGGCCAGCTCGCCCGCCTCGGCACGATGGATCAGCTCATCGATGCTCGCCAGGAACGCCGCCAGCGTCTTGCCGGAGCCGGTCGGCGCGCTGATCAGCGTGCTGCGCCGCTGCCGGATCAGCGGCCAGCCGGCGGCCTGGGCGGCCGTGGGCGTGTCGAAGCGCCGCTCGAACCAGGTTCGAACGGCCGGGTGGAAGCCATCGAGGGCGTCCTGGACGGCGGGCGTATCGAGGGTGTCGTCGCTGGTCACGGATCCCCCACTGCACGAACGCGAACATCCGTGCGAGGGTCACTCTACCGCTTTGCGAGACGGCTCAACAACCTCGTCGTCCGCATCGCCGTCCCCAGGCGCGGGCACCCGCCACAGCACCAGCGCCATCAGGGCTAGGCCGGCGCCGATCACGACCAGCATCGCCGCCGTCAGCGACCACAGCTCCGCCAGTGCGCCGACGCCGAGCGTGAGCGGGGCCAGGCCGAAGAGCGAGTTGACAGCGGTCACCGTGCCGGGGTGACCGGGAACGCTCGAGAGCGATTCCGACTTCGCGATCGGCCAGATCATGGCCTGGAAGAAGTTGAGCGGGAACGCGAGCAGGACGCGAGACCAGACACCCGGGATCAGCAGCCATGCCGGGAAGAGCACGATCAGCGCAGCGATCGAGATCGCCAGCAGCCGGCGCGGTGTGGCTCGGACGAGCCAGCGGTCGAGCCAGAGCAGGCTGACGAGCACGATCGCCATCTCCAGCACCCGGTAGAGGGCGACCTCTCCCTGGCTCATCCCGACTCGCTCCGCCAGCCAGATCGTCTTCAGGAACAGCGGCGCCTCGACCAGGTCGAAGGCGAAGAGGAAGGCGAGCCACGCCAGCGCCGCCCGGCTGGAGAGCACGAGCGCGATGTTCTGGCGCACGCCGCTCCACCCGCCGGGCGCGCCGCCGTCATCGTGCCGGGCGGAGCGCGGGAACCTGGTCGCGGCGAGCAGCGCGCCGTAGCCGAGCGCCGTCGCGCCGGCGCCGGCCAGCAGCCAGCGCCAGTCGAGGCCCGCCCACACCGCCGCGGCGACGAGCAGGGGAGCGAGCATCGCGCCGACGGTGTCGAGGCTCGTCGCCCGGGCGAAGATGCGGCCGGGGGTCTGCGGGTGAGCCTCCACCAGCACGACGTCGGCGGTGTGCGCAAGCGGCCCCGACGCGAGACCGTAGAGGGCGAAGCCGAGCAGCAGCACCGGGAAGGCCCGGGCTGCGCCCATCACGATCACCGCGCCACCGAGCACCGTCGCACCCCACGCCAGCAGCCATCGCCGCTCCCAGACATCGGTCAGCAGCCCGCTGATCGACTCAACGACAACGGCGACGTAGTTCAGGGCGAGCGCCAGCAGGCCGACCTGCGTGAAGCGTAGGCCGAGCGATCGCTGGATCGTCGGCATCAGCACGTCCGGCAGGCCCCCGAGCAGCTCGTCGGTGAAGCGACCCGCCAGCGCGAGCCCGACGACGCGGTCGGAGACACCCTGTGCGCGCGGGATCGACTTCGGCCGCCACGTGCGTCTGACAGTGACGGGCCTGGAGGTGAGCTTCTTGAGAATGAATCGCATCTCTTCTCCGGGATCAGCGGTGCATCGGTACCCGGCGGGCCTTGGGGGGCGGCTGGACGTGAGAAGAGATGTCGGAGGCGATCGACCCTAGTGGGGTACGTGTTGCGGCAGCACGAGCTGGCCTTTCAAGTCGTCGGCGTGCGGGCGTCCGAGTGCGTCCAACCGTAGCAGATCGCCGGCGGCTCGCTTGCCGCGGGCCCGGGCGTGTTTGACGCCACCCACTGCCGCTTCGTAGTGTCGCGGCGCGGCGAGGAGGGGACCGATGCCGCTTGACCCGCAGGCGAAGGCCGTCCTCGACCTGATCGCGTCGATGGACATGCCGCCGCTCGGCACGCTATCGCCCGAGGAGACTCGCGAAGGGTCGAAGGCGCGGCGTCAGCCGCCGGACGAACTCGAACCCGTCCATCGCGTCGAAGATCGCACGATCCCCGGCCCGGCCGGCGAAATCCCGGTCCGCGTCTACACCCCGTCCGACGCCCCCGACCTGCCGCTGCTGGTCTACTTCCACGGTGGGGGTTGGGTAATCGGCGACCTCGACATGGAGGACGTCGCCCATCGAGCGATCGCCAACGAGGCCGGCTGCGTGATCATGTCGGTCGACTATCGGCTCGCGCCCGAGGATCCCTTCCCCGCGTCGATCGACGACTGCTTCGCGGCGACCGCCTGGGCGGCGGAACACGCCCCGGAGCTGGGCGCCGACCCCGCCCGCGTCGCCGTCGGCGGGTGGTCGGCCGGCGGCAACCTCACGGCCGCCGTCGCGCAGCTCGCTCGCGACGGTGGGGGTCCGCAGCTGCTCCACCAGGTGATGGTCTGCCCGGTGACCGACCACTATTCGCGCTCGATGGACCGGCGGTCCTACAGCGAGAACGCGGACGGCTACCTGCTCACGCGGGAATCGATGGTCTGGTTCTGGGACATGTACATCGGCAAGGACGGCGACCCCACGGACCCGAAGGCGGCGCCGATGCAGGCCGCCGACGTGGGCGGGTTGCCGCCGGCCACGGTGCTGACGATGGAGTTCGACCCACTCCGCGACGAGGGGGCGGCATACGCCGATCGTCTGCGCGAGGCGGGCGTTGCCACGAAGTACATCTGCTACCAGGGCCAGATTCACACGTCGTACAACAGCTCAGCGGCAATCGAGCGCGGCAGGGACATCATCGCGGAGGTCTCGAAGAGCCTCAGCGATGCCTTCTCGCGCTAGCAGACAGATACGAAGCAGATAGGAATCAGACAAGCCTGACTCAGCCGAGGAGGGGACCTCGATGAAGATTTCCATGTTCCACCTGTGCCCGTACAGGAACCTGCCCGAGGACTTCCGCGAGAAGTACCGCAGCGTCTGGGTCGACGTGCCGCGGCACCTCTATGACCCGGAGATCGGCGCGCAGATCTACAACGACACGCTCGACGAACTGGAGTTCGCCGCGCGCGTCGGATACGACGGCGTCTGCGTGAACGAGCACCATCAGAACGCCTACGGCCTGATGCCGTCGCCGAACATCATGGCCGCCGCGCTCGCGCGCTCCACGAAGGACGTCGCGGTGATCGTGATGGGCAACTCGATCGCCCTCTACGACCCGCCGACGCGGGTGGCGGAGGAGATGGCGATGCTGGACGGCATCAGCGGCGGCCGCCTGGTCTCCGGCTTCCCCGTCGGCACGAGCATGGACTCCAACTACTGCTATGGCGCCAACCCCGCCACCTTCCGCGACAAGTACTACGAGGCGGAAGAGTTGATCATCAAGGCCTGGACCGAGGACGAGATGTTCTCCTTCGATGGCAAGTACACGCAGCTCCGCTACGTGAACCTCTGGCCGAAGCCGCTGCAGCAGCCGCACCCGCCGGTCTGGGTGCCGGGCGGCGGCTCGATCGAGACCTGGGGCTGGACCGTCGACAAGGGCTACCTCTACGCCTACCTCTCGTACTCGGGCTTCAAGCGCGGCAAGCAGGTGATGGACGGCTTCTGGAAGGTCGTGGAGGAGAAGGACGTTGAGCCCAACCCCTATCGCGCCGGATTCCTGCAGCTCGTCTGCGTCGCCGACAGCGAGCAGGAGGCGGAGGAGCGCTACGGCCCGGCCGTGGAGTACTTCTACAACAAGATGCTCCACGTCTACCCCGGTTTCGCGGACGCCCCCGGCTACCGTACGCTCGACACCATCAAGGCCGGCCTGCTGGCCCAGACCACCCAGTTCGGCCGCGACGGCGTGGGCGAGCTGACGTGGAAGGACATCGTGGCCGCCGGCAACGTCGTCGCCGGCACGCCGGACCAGGTGACGGAGCAGCTCGAGCAGGTGGCGACCGATCTGCGCGTCGGCCACCTCATGCTGCTCAACCAGATCGGCTCGATGCCACACGACCTGGCGATGCACAACATCGAGAAAACGGCCACCGAGGTCATCCCGAACCTGCGGCACATGTGGTCCGGCTACGAGGACCACTGGTGGCCGCAGAACACGATCGTGCGCGAGCCGGCCGCGGCCGGCGTCTAAGGCGCGCGGCTCCGGTTCCAGGCGAGAGAAGGGGTGGGGGGAATGGACGAACGCCAGGTTTCGGTGCGAGGTGGCATGTTCGAGGCCGATGTGTTGGAGGGCGGCAGCGGCGCTCCGCTGCTCTACCTGCACGGCATCGGCGGACTGCAGTGGGACGATCACCTCGAGCGGCTCTCGGCCAGCCACCGGGTCATCGCGCCGAGGCACCCGGGTTTCGGCGGCTCCACCGGCAACGATGAGCTCGGTGACATCCAGGACCTCGTCTACTACTACCTCGACCTGCTCGACGCCTTCGACCTCCGCGGACTGCCGGTCGTCGGCCACTCCCTGGGCGCGATGATCGCGGCGGAGCTGGCTGCCGTGCAGCCGGAGCGGTTCACGAAGGTGGTGCTGATCTCCCCCTTCGGGCTCTGGAACGGTGAGCACCCGGGACTCGACATCTTCGGCTCGACGCCGGGCGAGTTCGCCTCCTCGCTGTTCCACGATGCGGAGTCGGACGCCGCGCAGGCGGTGGCCGGGCGTCCGCCGCGGACGGGCTCG
>JASLOV010000306.1 GCA_030745285.1 Dehalococcoidia bacterium
GCTGCGGGTCTACGCGGAGAACTGGCAGTCGAGTGAGGTCTGACCGAGGGCGCGGGTGCGGCCGGCGCCGCCATACCGCTCTGACGGATCGACTTCTCTATCTCTGCAGCTGGACTCGTTCTCGGGGGACAGGTCACGCCCACCAGCGCCGCCAACGGGCGTGTCGTCGCACCAGTGCCACAGCCCAGATCCAGGACCCGGCCGCCCGTCGCCGCGTCGGCAAGACAGGCAATCAGCGCCGTCGGATAGGCGGCGCGATGTCGGTACGCGGCGACGGCGTCCGCCTGCTGCCACGTGGAGGCATTGGCTTGCGAGAGGTGCGGTGGTCGCCGTGTCACTCGACCAGTAGATCGACGATCCGGTTGAGGGTCTGCTCGCTCACGCCGCTGGCCGTCAGGAAACCTCGGGCCGAGCCGTACTCGCGCTGAACCAGCGCCATCAGGTCTGTGATCCTCTGCGCCGGCGTCTCAAGCCGCGCCACCCGTTCGGCCATCGGCAGGTCCGGCGCCTGTCCCTTCGCATCGCCGTACTCAATCAGTCGAGGAATGGCGAGGTTGCTGAGTTCGTACTCCGATCCGATTTGCTCGCGACTGACGCCGAGTACTTCGAGCAGCAACGCGATCACCGTGCCCGTTCGATCCTTGCCGGCCGTGCAGTGAACGACCACAGCGTGCGCCGTCTCGTCCGCAAAGAGCTCGAACGCTCTCGCAATCTCCTCACCACCCACGGTCAGCAGGTGCCCGTACCGCTCGGCCGACAGCAGCCGACCGTACCGTTCGGCAACGCGATCCAGGTAGGTCCGGTAGGCCTCGGAGCGTGGCACGATGGAGGCGTTGAGGTTGGTCACCGGCGTGCCGGCCAGTTCGGTCCTCGCCGGGCCGTACATCTCCATCTCGTCGGGGTGTCTGAGGTCGATCACCGTTGAAAGCCCGAACTCATCCCGCGCCCGCGCCTGGTCGCGGGCGGTCATCTCATCGAGCGCGCCCGACCGGAACACCCGACGCCAGCGAACGGAGCCTCCGCTCTCGGTGCGGTAGCCGCCGATATCGCGGAAGTTGAAGGTGCCCTCAAATTCGATATGCCTGTCCACCGGCTCGACTCCCTGCCGCGATCACTTGCCTCAAGCCCGTTCGCCGCATCCTACTTCGGCGCCGCGATCACGTCTCACGGGAGAGACGGGGCGCCCCCCGGCGCTCTACCCCGGTCGGTACACCACTATCGCCCGGCATGTTCAGATGGTGGCCGGATGGCCGACGCACGGCCCGACAGGAAGGACCCCCATGTCCCTGCACATGACCCGAGCCGAGCGTGAGGCGTTTCTCGCCGAGGTTCACATCGGCGTGCTCTCGATCGCCGACGGTGACAGCGGCCCCTCGTCGGCGCCGATCTGGTACCTCTACGAGGCCGGCGGCGACCTCCAGATGTCGATGGGCCCGAACTCCCACAAGGCCAGGCTGCTCGCCGCCGGCACGCGCGTCACCCTCGTCGCCCAGACGGAGACCGCGCCGTACAAATACGTCAGCGTCGAAGGCACCGTGGTCAGCCTCGGCCCCGCGCCGGACGAGGACTTCACCCTGCGGTTGGCCAGCCGCTACCTCGGCGAGGAAGCCGGGCGCCGGTACGCCTCCGGAGGCGGCGGCGACTCGCTCGTCGCCACCATCCGCATCGAGCGCTGGATGACCACGGACTACTCGAAGCGCTGACGGCCGTTCGCCAGGTCCGTCGCGAGGCCACCGACGGGGCCGCTCCCGGCTCGCAAGGCGTCCAGGACGCGCTGAACGTGCTGCGAGCCCGAGCGGTCTTCGACGGCCCCGAGCACTCTGTCCACGTCCGCGTCGCGGAGCATGAGGGCAACCTCTACCTCGACTTGGGCGACCCGGCGTGGCGCGCAGTGGAGATCAGCGCCGCTGGCTGGCGTACCGTCACCGACCCGCCGGTGCACTTCCGCCGGCCAAGCGGGCTTTTGGCGCTCCCCGAACCGATTCGAGGGGGCTCAGTCGATGAGCTGAGACCTTTCGTGAACATCGCTTCGGATGACGACTTCCGCCTGCTGCTGTCCTGGCTGGTGGCCGCGCTCAGCCCGGGTACGCCTTTCCCGGTGCTAGTCCTTGGTGGTGAACAGGGAGCGGCAAAATCGACGGTGGCTCGTGTGGTACGTCTCGTCCTCGATCCAAACGCTGCGCCGCTGCGCGCGGAGCCGCGCGAGGTGCGAGACCTGATGATCGCAGCGACGAACGGGTGGACGGTCGTGCTCGACAATCTGAGCACCGTTCCGACGTGGCTCTCGGACGCGATCTGCCGGCTCGCGACGGGAGGGGGGTTCGCGACGCGCGAGCTGTACTCCGACGGTGACGAGGTGCTCTTCGACGCGATGCGACCTGTGGTCCTGAACGGCATCACGGAGCTGGCGACACGCGGTGACCTGCTGGACCGTTCGCTTGTCCTGACACTACCGCCAATCGCCGAGACCGAGCGGCGAGCCGAAGCAGAGCTCTGGTCGGCGTTCGAGGCGGCTCAACCGCGGATCCTCGGCGCGCTGCTAGACGCCCTCGCGTTGGCGCTACGCGACGCCGAGCACGTCGAGCTCTCCGAGCGCCCGCGCATGGTGGACTTCGCACAATGTGCGGCGGCTGCGGCACCGGCGCTCGGCTGGACCGCAGCCGACTTCCTCAGCGCCTACACCGGCAATCGGGAAGGTGCGAGCGCCTCCGCCCTCGAGGCGTCGCCAGTGGTGCAGGTGCTCCTCGACTACGTTGCCGAGTGCGGCGCATTCGAGGGAACGGCGACGATGCTTCTTGCGGAGCTCGACGGACGCTTCGCCCGGAAGACCCGCCAATCGCGGGACTGGCCCAAGGCGCCACGGGCCCTCACGAACGCCCTGCGACGGCTGGCCCCCAACCTGCGCAGCGCGGGAGTTGACGTGACGTTCGAACGCGACACCACGCGTAGGCGCAACCGCGTGGTGCGCCTGGTCCCGCTAGAGATGGCCGGGAATGTTGCGTCCGCAGCGTCCGCAGCGTCCGCCCCGAATCTGAGTGTAGCGGACGAAGCACTCGATGAGACGGGCGGCCTGCGTCCGGCTGCGTCCAACGCTACGCCCGAGCCCGAATCAGCGCAGGACGCGGCGGACGTAGCGGACGCAAGTGTCCCCGCTCCTCGTGGCGCTGCTCCGAGGCGGGGTCAGTCGGGCCCCGGAGGGCATGGGGCGACAGATGCCCGCATCTCCGCCAGCGCCCGCCAGCAGCGTGCACCCGACCGCCCAGCCTCCGTTCCATGTGCCAGCGGCTGCGGGGAGCCGGTGCCGCGTGAGGGGATGAAGTGCCATCCCTGCGCCAGTGCCGCAGTGCGGACAGGCGGGGCGCGTGTTCAGAGTTCGGCGGAGGCGTAGCGATGGCTTTCGCGGCTGACTCACGCCGCTGGTCGGTCGCAGCGAGCGTCGCACATCGGGCGTCTTTACAGGCACCACACACGGGCGTGGACAGTGGAGGGCCGGCCCCTTTCTTTGGTGTCTCTTTTTCGCGGGGTACCCGCAGCGCCTCGCGACTCACGGATTCGATCAATCGTGATCAGCGATAGCCCGGAGCGACGCGCATGACCTTCAGTCGCTGGCTCCCCATCGGCGAGGCTGCCAAGTACCTCGGCCTCTCCCCTCCGACGCTGCGGCGCTACGAGGCGGACGGAGACCTGGCGAGCATTCGTACTCCGGGCGGGCACCGGCGCTATGCGAAGGCAGACCTCGACACCTTCATGCAGCATCGCTTCGAGGTGCTCGAGTACCGGAAGCGCAAGCGGCGGAACGAGCGAAAATGGCACCGCCGCCGGCTAGAGCTCTGGCGTAGCGAAGCCTACCTTCGCCGGATTCGCTCCGAGTCGTAGCGTGGCGCCGCGGGCTGGTGGCTACCGCCGAACGCCCGTAATCGCTGTTTCTTGATCCCGAGAAATCGCGCGAGGCGTCAAGGATTGGATCATCGCAAGCCCAGGCACGCCCTCCCTGTCCATACCACCCGTCGGCGTTGGCCGCTTCGACCTAGCGCGACAGTCGGCACTCATTAAGGACGACGTAACGGCCGGAGCCAAGTCGAGTCAGGCCGCCGACACTGTCTATGCGGGCGCAGTCGCGTCGAGTACCCAGAACGCCATCAAGCTCCAAGAGCGCGGTGCCGGCCATCGAGCCGCTAATGAGCTTCG
>JASLOV010000307.1 GCA_030745285.1 Dehalococcoidia bacterium
ATGACGAGCCCGGCGAGCGGCCCTGGAACCGGATGGGGATCGGAAACATCCTCAACCGATCGAAGAAGGCCGTCTGCCTGGACATCAAGGACTCTCGCGGAAGGCAGATCGCGCAGCGACTGGGCGCGAGGGCCGACGTGATCATCGACAACAACCGCCCCGGGGCGCTCGACCGGTCAGAGCTCGGCTACGAGGCCGTCTCCGCCGGCAACCCCGGCGTGGTGTTCGTCGCGATCAGTGGCTACGGAGCGAGCTCCGCCTACCGGGATTACCCGGCATACGGGCCGGTCACGGAGGCGATGGGCGGCCTCAACTGGTTGACGCGGGACCGGCGGTTCCCCGACGAACCCCTGCCGACCGGCATGGGTCTGCCCGACCCGATCGTCGCCGCGATGGCCACCGCGCGCGTGGCGGCCGGCCTGAACGCGCGGCGCGCTTCGGGACGGGGCGAGTACATCGACCTCAGCCAGGTCGAGTGCACGGCTACCTTCCTCGGCGACGTGTTCGCCGCGTGGCAGCAGGCCCCCGTGGAAGACCGCGACTGGCGACTCTCTCAGGACCCCGCAAACAGCGCGGTCCCCGCGGACGGCGGACGCTTCCTGGTCGCCACCGCCTCGCCCGATGAGCCTGCCGGCGGGTCCGTCCCGGAAGGTACCTTCCCGCTCGACCCTCACGCGCTGCGGGCGAAGTCGATCGCAGCGGCCTGGGACAACTCGCCGCGCGATGTGCTGGAGAGCGATCAGCTCCGGGAGTTCTGGGTCGAATTCGACCATCCCGATGTGGGCCGCCTTCGCTACGACGGCAACCCGATCCTGACCGCGGGCGGGCGCGCCGCGGCGACCCGGTTTCCGTCGCTGGGGGAGAGCAATCGCGACGTGATGATGTCGTGGCTCGGATACTCCGCCGATGAGTTCGCGGAGATGGAGGCCGCGGGCGTCCTGGTCACGCGGCCACGAATGCCTTCGTGATCGTGAGACCAGCGCAACGCTGCTTCCGCCAGCGCCAATCGGCCGTCGTAGATACGGGCGCGACATGGGATGCTCAAGCGCCACTGTTACCGGCAGTGTTCGGGACGCTGATGCCGCCGCAACTCCCGCGGAGAAAGCAGGAGCAATTGAAGCGCAACGACCCTCGACGACCCGGCACCTGAGGGGCGGGTGCGGGGACGGCTTCGAAGGCACTCCGATCGCAGAATTGAAGAGGCCGGCAGCGCCGTCGCCGCACGAGACAGCGGGCTCGACGAAGGGCGGGGACGATGGTGAACGAACGGGGCTGGATGCCGGGCGCCACCAGGATGCCGACGGAGGCGGTCGGCTACCGGGACGTAGGCGAGAATCAGATGACGCCGATCGCCGTGATGTCCCACATCATGCAGGGCTACGCCCGAACGATTCGCGGGTGGTCGACCGAGCGGCCGTGGGCGACGCCGAAGTCGGCGCAGTTCTCGGTAGGACGGGACGGCAGCATCGTCCAGCACGCCAGCATCTACACGCCCTGCTGGGCTGCGGGTAATGTGAACTCCCAGAAGTCGCCGGGCGAGAGCTCCAGCGCCAGTCCCGGGTACCGCAGACGAATCTCCGGCTCCGCGGCTGGCGTCGCGGCGGCCGTGCTGGTCGGTTGGGTCGCTGCGGCCGGGCCGCCGGGCGAAGCAGACTGGCTCTCGCCATTGGTCGAACAGCCCAGCGCGGCAACGAACAGGGCGGTGGCGAGGACGATGATCGCAAGATTTCGCAACGGCAGGACTCGCCTTACCTGGATACGCGTGTCGCCTCAGCCTACCGCGAACCGTTGGACACGACCGGGCACGCCCAACCTTCGCGACCCGCTATCATTCCGCTGTCACGCGTACGCGCGCAACGCCAACTCGATCACACCGAGGAGGATTGACGTGGAAGCCGCACAGTTCATCGATTCCATGCTGTGGGACATGCACACGGGGTTTCGCACGGAAGTCGAACCGCTCAGCGATGACCAGCTCCTGCATCAGCCGAAGGAAGGCGCGAACACGATCGCCTTCCTGCTCTGGCACGCGACGCTCTTCGAGGATCAGCAGCTCCATCGCCTAGCGGCATCGACGGAGCCGCTGTGGGAGAGCGAGCGCTGGTTCGAGCGGCTGGGACTGGAGCAGAGCGACCTGGGGACCGGCTTCACCGACGAGCAGGTGGTCGCCTTCCGCCCGGACCGAGGCGAGCTGATGGCGTACTGCGAGCGCATCTGGGAAGTCTCACCTTCGCTCGTCGCGCGGCTCACGCCGGAGCGCCTGGACGAGGCGCTCGATCCTGAGCGACCGCGGATGACGGTGGGGCGCTCGATCTCGAACTTCGTGCTCGGGCACGGCTTCTGGCACCTCGGCGACATCCGCTACACGAAGGGGCTGATGGGCATGCCGTTCTCGCGCTGACGCGAGGCGAGCCGCAGCGCGCCCAGAACAGCCCTGGAACAGCCCTGGAAAGCGCTAAAACACGATCACGCAGCGGCCGCGGGTGCCCCCGGCCTCGAGGCGGCTGTGCGCCTCCGCCGCGTGCTCCGGCTCGTACGTCGCGGCGACGCGGAGGGTGACGAGCCCGTCCTCTGTCTGCTGGCGCAGGCGGTCGAGCAGATCGACGCGATGGTCATACCCGGTGACCATCGTCCTGTGGAACGTGATCTCCCGCTCGTCGTTGCCTTCCCAGAAGCGCACCGACGCGAAGGCGCCGCCATCGCGGACGGCCCCAACCGCGAGCTCCTTCTGGACGGCGCCGTCGGCGAGGGCATCGACCCCGTCGGGGGCCACTTTGCGGATCTGTTCGGCGATATCGTCTCCTCGCGGCACGACGATGTCGGCGCCGAGGTCCCGCACCAGCCGCTCGTCGACGGCCGACGCGTCAGCGATGACACGAAGCCCGTCCGCCTTCGCGAGCTGCACGATGTAGCCGCCGTAGCAGCCGGCTGCGCCGGTGACGGCCACGGTCTGGCCCGCCTGCAATCCGAACTGGTCGAGCGACTGGCGCGCGGTGAGCCCGTTCATGGGCAGCGTGGAGGCCTCGACATGGGTGGCGCCCGCCGGCGCCCGCGCGACCGAGTCGGCGGACAGCACGATGCTCTCCCGGTAGGCGCCGTGGCTGGCGTTCGGGACGACCATCGCCATCACCACGTCGCCGACGGCGAGATCGGTCGTCGTGCCGGCTCCGACCTCGTCGATCAGGCCCGCGGCATCCATACCGGGGACGTATGGCGGCGGGTTCTTGCGCTGCGCCTCCGCCCGGGCGCCGCTCCGCACCCCGGTGTCCGTCGGGTTGACCGCGGCGGCGTGGACCCGAATCCGCACCTCGCCGGGGCCGGCATGGACCTCGGGGACGTCGACGACCTGCAGCGCCTCCGGCCCACCGAAATCGATCACTCCGACTGCTCGCATCAGACCCTCGCTTCCCTGCGCGCCTCGGCCTGCACCGGCAACGCCGATGAGGCGGCTCAGCCGACGAGCGGCAGGCCTTCGGCGCGACGTACCTCGTTGATGGTCTCCATCACCCGTTGCCGGAATGGGGCGTACTGAACCTCGAACTCCTGGACGAGACGCG
>JASLOV010000308.1 GCA_030745285.1 Dehalococcoidia bacterium
GGGGAAGATCAGGTCGAACTCAAACGGGCTGCTGTCATCGTAACCCGCAGCGGCGAGCATCTTCTTCGCTTCCGCCACGTTGTGCTTCAGGAACTCAGCGCCGGGACCGAAGTCAGAACTCTTCGGGTCCAGCCAGAACGCGCCGTATCCGGCCGAGAGCGGCGTATTCCAGGTTCGGTTGAGTTCGAGACCCACGTCGCTGAACGCTGAAGGGTCGTTGATCACGTCGATGAACGTGTCGCGGTCGAAGCTCATCGAAAGCGCCTTGCGCACGCGCACGTCGTTGAAGCCCGAATCCGGGATACGGTTCATGCCAAGCGTCGAGCCGGTGAAGCTCGGCGGCGCCGTCACGATCTCCGTGCCGGGGACTTCTTTCGCGATGATCGGGAAGTTCTGCGCCGGCGTGTTGCCGCCGGTGAAGATGTTCCCCGCACGGAACTGGGCCTCGGCCTGCGCCCGGTCTTCGATGATCGGCAGGTCGATGCCGTCGAAGTACGGCAGCTCTGGCCCCCCATACCAGTCAGGATTCTTCTTGAACTTGAAGCTGACTGCCGGAGAGTACTCGTCGAGGATCCACGGCCCGTTGCCGCGCATCTCTTCGGCGGGATTGAATCCACCGTCGACCGACTCCTTGGGGTGCACCCAGATGCCGGAGAGGTACCACGCCATGATCGGCAGCACCAGTGCGTCGGGGTGGGCCAGCTTCATCCTCACCGTCATGTCATCGACGGCTTCGATCGAGGCAATCGGCGCGTTCTCGGAAGCGTCGTTCGCAAGCGTCTTCCGATAGGCCGACTCTTCCTTGTAGCGGAGCCACGTCTGCACCACGTCCTCGGAGTCGAGGGCGCGACCGCTCGTTGGCGGACGCGAATCCCACGGAGCATTCTGGCGCAGCTTGAAGGTGTACGTCGTCTCGTCCACCGCCTCGATGGTCTCGGCGAGGTCGCCCGAGACCGATCCGGGCGCCGGCGATCCATCGCCGATGTCGTACTGGACCAGGCGGCTGTACACGTAACCCGTGATCACCGCGGTCTTGTACGATGTCGCGGCCTGGACGTCGAAGGTGTCGACATCCAGGTTGGTCGAGCTCTTGAAGGTGCCACCCGCCTGGGCGGCCGCCGCCGGCACTGCGGCGGCACCGGCAGCGCTGGTTGCGGCAGCGCTGGTCGCGGCAGCGCTGGTCGCGGCAGCGCCCGCAGCGCCGCCCGTGTCGTCCTCCTCGTCGTCGCCGCAGCCGATCAGGGCCGCGCCCGCGAGCCCGGCGATTCCGAGCCCGGCGCCGCGGAGAGCAGCTCGCCTGCTGATGCGGTTTCGGGTCCAGAAATTACGCTCGTCGTCCATGCCTAGTTCCCTCCAGTCGGTGCTGTTCCTGCCGATCAGGTTGCCCCCGCTCAAGTTCGCGTCGGCGGGGTTTCGAACGCAAACGTTGTAACACGCGCACATAGTGTTCACAAGGAAACTGGAGTGCGTTGACGGGCAGAGGGCGACCGGACGAACCATTCGACATTTCGCCGTATGCGGCGCTTTCGTGCGCTACCGGACGGGAAACGGGCTGACACCGCTGCTACCCCGTAAGTTCAAGTTCCTGTTCCCCGGAAGCGACGACGACGCCGATCGCATTGGATCCATCGTTCACCAGTAGCTGCTGTCCAGCAGCCAGGGGCTGTCACGTCCGATCAGCAGGAGACCGTGTAGTGGTGGCTGCGGAAGCCCGGGGGTGTCGAGGGCGCGCGGTCGGTGTCCGAGTAGCTCAGCAGGTGCTCCGCGTAGCTGATCCAGAGCGGGCTGTCCGGATCGAACTCCCGGTTGAGCTTGCGTGCCGCGCCCCTGCGGCTGCGGCGTTCGAGGTCGCGCACCGCATCGAGGTCACAGTCCTCGCTGGCCTCGACCGCGCCGGTGACCCGGCTCCAGGCGTCGGCGCCAGCTTCGGTGCGGACGACGACGGTGGTGAAGCCCTCAGCGGTGCCAAGGCTGCCCACCGAGATGTCGGCGAGGCGTCCGGTGAAGTCCGCGCACTCGTCGCAGCCGCGGAGGGCGGCGTCGCGGAATTCCTTGACCGGCGCCTCGAAGAGCGCCTCCCCGTCCCCGGCGAGGCACTGCAGCGCCGCGTCCTGGACCGCGACGGTGCCGACGCGGGCAAGTGGAACGCCCCGGTCGAGCAGCATCGAGGCGAGCTTGCGGCCGTCGAACGAGCGCGTGCAGAAGAGCGCGATCGTCAGCGTCACGTTCGCGGCAGCGTTGTCACGATGGGTGACGCCGTACTCCCGTAGCGCGTGCAGCCCGTTGATCTGGCAGGGCGTGCCCACGACCGCGATCTTGCCGCCGGTCCCGAGGATGCTCGGGTCAACCAGTGTGAGCGGCAGGCTCTGGTCGTAGATGCTGCCGGCGCTCTCGCGCAACTCTTCCGGCGAGCGCGCGACGTAGGGCTCTGACTCGAACGATCCGCGTCGACGGGTGACGAGCACGCCATCGATCGCCCCGTCCGCGAGCAGCCGCTCGAGCATGGTCGTGACGATGCCACCGTCCTGCGCTCCGGCCGGCCGGTCGAGCGAGCGGGCGCTGTACACGGCGCTCACGGGCCCGATGCCGTCGAGTTCGAAAGCGTCGCCCTCGGCCAGCTTCCAGAGGCGCTCGGTGCGCATGCCGGCGAGCGGGCAGAAGTCCCAGCAGCGGGAGCAGCCCGTGCACATCTTCACGAGCGTGGGCAGGCCGTCCTCGGCGCCCGTCAGCGACTGCGAGGGGCAGGCGGCGATGCAGGCGCCGCAGCGGATGCATCGGTCGGCGTCGATCACGGCGGCTGCGGTCTTGTGGAACCAGATCTTGTTCGTCAGTTCGCCCGTGCCGGAGCGCTGCGCGATCTCCTCCCGGATGTCGGCCGACGGGTCGGTCAGGGTGGAAATCACAGTGCTGCCTCCTGGGGGATCGCCTGCTGGGAAGTTGCCTGCTGGGAGGTTGCCTGCCGGAAGAAGCCGGCGGCACGATCGAGCCCGATGCGGTCGAGGAATGCGCCGAACGATTCGCCGTCGTCTCGCTCGTCCTGGTACGCGGCGACGAGCTGTTTGATTCGGTCGAGCGTCTCCTCCGCCGGGACTTCGAGTTCGACCCAGGGCGCGAGGCGACCGGCGACGATGTTGCCGCCGAGGGCGATATCGAAGGCCTCGTGGTAGCCGGCCTCGTCCCGGGCGAGGGTCGCCCGCAAGCCGATGTCCGCGATCTGGACCTGGGCGCACGAGGCCTTGCAGC
>JASLOV010000309.1 GCA_030745285.1 Dehalococcoidia bacterium
CGAGGGCATCGGCGACCACGGCTGCGAGTACATGACCGAAGGCGTGGTCGTCATCCTGGGCGAGGCCGGCCGCAACTTCGGCGCCGGGATGTCGAACGGCGTCGCCTTCGTCTACGACGAGCGCGGCGACTTCCGCAGTCGCGTCAACCAGGAACTGGTCGGGCTGGAGCAGGTGACGGAGCCCGAGGATATCGAGCTGCTGGAGACGTTGATCACGCGCCACCGCGAGCTGACCGGTTCCGAGCGGGCCTCGCACATTCTGCGTAGCTGGCGACTCTCGCTGCCGAAGTTCTGGAAGGCCGCGCCGAAGTTTGCCGCCAGCGAGTCCGGCGCGATGACCGTCGCGCGACGGCACCTGGAGAGCCTGAAGGCCCTGGCGCCGGTCTAGGGTCGCGCGGCCGTCACCCCGGCCGTCTTACTCGTACCGCAGCGCCTCGGCGGGCACGACCCGCGAGGCGGACCGCGCCGGCACCAGCGTCATCAGCGAGCTCGCGCCGTAGGCGATGCCGCTGATCACGGCGATGCGGACCCAGGGCACCTGGAAGTCGATCTCGGCGCCCTCCGTGAAGTCGGGGCTGGTCAGCAGATTGAATGAGAGCGCCGTGCCCAGTAACAGCCCCATGACGATGCCGGTGAGCGCGATGAACGAGGACTCCATGAAGAACGAGAGTCCGATCAGCCGTCGCGTGTAGCCGATCGCACGCAGGACGCCGACCTGTTGCCGTCGCTCCACGACGGTGCGAAACGCGATCACGCCCAGAGCGGCGATGCCGACGACCAGGCCCAGCCCCATGAAGCTCTCGAAGAGCAACTGGAAGCCGGTCGACTGGCGGGTGATGTCATCGATCGCTTCCGTGATTGACTCCGCCTGTATGCCGCGTTCGAGCAGCGTCGACTCGATGTCGCGGGCGAGCGCCACCGAAGCCTCCTTGGAGCCCGCGCCCGGCGTCTGCACGAGGAAGACCTCGAGATCGCCGCCGCCGAAGAACTCCTCGACCGTCGAGCGGGCCGTATACACCGCAAAGAGTTGTGTGAGCACGCCCGTGACCTGCGGTTCGAGCACCCCGATCACCTGCACCTCCAACGTGGCGCCGCCGCCCGCCCTGAGGGTGACCGGGATCGGCTGCCAGGGGCCGGCCGCAAGGTCGTCGGCCGACACCGGCAGTTCGAAGCGGCCGCCCGGCGGACCACCGAACGGCCCCTCCTGCCGGAAGCGGGAGGCGTCGATCAGAGCAGCGGTCGGGTCGGTGCGCAGCGCCTCGAAGACGGCGGCGTCGCTCTCGTAACCGGCGGCGCGGAACTGCAGCGGGATCTCAGCCAGGCGCAGGAACTCGTCGTCGACGCCCTGGACCACGTAGCGGTGGAACTCGCCGGCGCCATCGGCCCGCATCTGCGGGAAGGCTGAGACCATCGTGCCGACGCCGCCGATGGTGGCGTCGACGTCGTACCCCTCGGCCTTGAGTGCGGCCCGCAGGTCCGGGACGCGGTTGGAGGCATTGCCGGTGGCGACGACATCGAAGCCGGCGCTGGCCTCCGCGCCGAGGAAGAGCTGCGTGAAGTTGAAGTTCAGCGTGGCCATCACCACCAGGCTGAAGACCACCAGCGTGAACATCGCCAGCGTCAGCGCCGTGCGGGTCTTCGCCGCCAGCGGGTAGGCGATGGCCGTGCGGACGGCGGGCGCGATGCCGCCAAGCACGCGGCCGAAGACGCCGAGCAAGCCGAGCAGCACGCTGGCGTTGAAGATCACGACCAACGTCGCGGCGGCGGTGATCGAGATGCCGCTGACGAAGAACATCTCGATGTTGCCCTCGAGCTCCAGCGGCCTCGGCAGGCCAACCGTGCGGAAGACGCCATCGATCGGGTCGAGGCCGCGGCCGGCGTTGACGTCCGTGAAGAGCGAGAAGGGCAGGGGGAGCAGCCAGTACCAGACGAGCGCCAGCCCGGCGATGGTGAAGGCGAGGCGCGACGCGGCCCCGAAGTAGATGGCGAGCATCGCGGCGGCGAGCACCGCCAGGGTCGTCCCGCCGGTGTAGGCAAACATCTTGCCCTGGAACCAGCCGCCGGTCGGGATGGCGTCGGACGATGTCCAGCCGCTCAGGTACACCAGCAGCAGCCCCCCGAGCAGCATCAGCACGGCCCAGCCGCCAGCGTTGCGATGGCTGGCGGCCCAGCTGCGGCTGCGCAGCAGCGCCCACGTGACCGGGGCCATCAGTGCGGCGACGGTGAAAGCCACCCACCAGTAGGCATAGAGCAGCGTCGAGAGCACGCGACGGGCCTCTGCGGGGTCTCGACGGGCGGCCCGCCATGCGGCCAGCACCAGGGGGATGATGGGAAGCAGTATCCAGAAGAGCAGCGTCGACGCGTGGCGGATGCCAGGACGGCTGTGACGCAGGCTGGCTGCGCGCCGCGCTCCGAAGACGAACCAGCCGACGAGCAGCGCGAGCGCGATCAGACCCGCCCCGTACGTCGCCAGTCCGACCAGGAAGAGCTGGAATCCGGCCACGGACCAGATCGTGGCGAGCGCGACCCAGACGATCATCCAGAGCGCGCCGGCCCCGGCCTTCGCCAGCCCGCCGATGGAGCGGTCGGCGCCCTGCAACGGCTGCGGCTCCGGCAGGTCGCGGATCGCTCGCACGATGTTGAGGTTGGCCGCCCGCCACGAGGAGAAGATGACCGTGACGAACGTCAGCACGACGCCCAGCGAGTAGGCGACGAGGAAGCCCTGCCAGTTGAAGTGGAAGGCGATCGCGAGGCCGACCTCGCTGAAGATGCGCCCCAGCACGAAGATAAGCACCCAGGCCACGCCGAGCCCGAGCAACGCGCCGACCGCGGCGGAGCCGACGTTGTATGCCATGCCTTCGGCCAGGAACGACTCCGTCAGATGCAGACGGTTCATGCCGACGGCGCGCGCCATGCCCATCTCCGAGCGGCGTTCCGCGGCGAGCATGATGAAGATCAGGAAGATCAGCATCACGCCTGCTGCGATCGAGAAGAGCCCGAAGACAAGGAAGATCGTAACAAACACGGAGCCGATCAGCTCGCCGAAGCCGACGATCTGCTTCTTGGTCAGCACCACGTCCGCCCGAGCCTGCGGGTGGGCGGCGATGAAGTCGTCGAGGCGGTCTTCGACGCTGTCGCTCAGTTCGAGCGTGTCGCGGATACCACCTCGACTCGATACCGCGATGAAGGTGACGCCCTCCGGCTGACCGATGATGCGGCGAGCGCTCTCGATGTTGAGGGCGAGCCCGCCGAAGCGTTCCTCCGGGGACGCCGCCGCGGAGGTGACGGACGTGTCACGCACGACGCCGATCACCTCGATCTCGTGCGGCTGATTCTCGAAGAACACCGTCACGTGGTCCCCGGCGCCCGCGTCAAGCGCAGCGGCGAGTTGCTCGGTGATGTACGCGCGGTTGCCGGTGAGCGCTGTGGCCGGGACCGCCGTGCCGCCCGGTGTACGCAGCCCTCCGAAGCTGGCGACGCTCTCCGGGTCGATGCCGACGAACTGTGCGCGTGGCTCGGAGAGGCGTGCTGCCTCGTTCAACACGGGAAGCGTCTTCAGCACGATCCCGGTGATGCCGTCGATGTCTGCGTCGTTGGCGAACTGCGCGCGAAGATCGGCCAGGAAGCTGTCCGGCAGCACGTCGTCGGCGATCGCGCCGGGGCCGCTCGGCCCAACCAGGCCACCGTCGTCGGTGCCGATGATGAAGTCGACCTCCTCGAACGAGCGGTAGATCTCGTTCGTGATCGAGTAGCCGACGGTGTCCCCGGTGGCGAAAGCGGCGCTGATGATCAGCGTCGAGAGCATCAGGCCGACGACGATCAGCGTCGTCTGCGCCCGCCGTCGCACCACGTTGCGCAACCCCATGCGCACCAGCAGCGGGTTGCGCCAGGCCACCCAGCCGAGCATGGCGAAGGCGCCGCCGAGCAGCGCCAGCAGCCCGACCAGGATGCTCGTCAGCGCGATGCCGAAGAGGTCGTCCACCTCAGCTGGTCCCGGGGCTCGCCCCGCCGCCGGCCTGTTCGCGCTCGATCAGGCCGTCCCGCATGAAGATCGTGCGGTGACAGCGAGCGGCGACCTCGGAGTCGTGGGAGACGATCAGGAACGTCTGGCTGTTCTGGTGGTTCAGTTCCTCCATCAGCGTCATCACCTCGTCCGCGGTCTGCGAGTCCAGGTCGCCGGTCGGCTCGTCCGCCCAGACGATCGCCGGGTCGTTCACCAGCGCTCGGGCGATCGTGACGCGCTGGCGCTGGCCGCCAGAGAGCTCCGACGGCCGGTGCTTCGACCACTCCGTCAGGCCGACGCGGTCGAGCGAGGCATTCGCCCGTTCGCGTGACTCGGTGGCGGATGTCCCGGAGACCAGTAGCGGCAGCTCGACATTCTCGATGGCGGAAAGTACCGGGAGCAGGTTGTAGAACTGGAAGATGAAGCCCATGCGCTGCGCCCGGTAGGCGGTCCTAGTGTCGTCATCGAGGGTGTTGAGGTCGGTGCCTTCGATCGTGACCCGGCCCGCCGACGGCTCATCGATACCGGAGAGACAGTTGAGCAGCGTCGTCTTGCCGCAGCCGGACGGGCCCATGATCGCGACCATCTCGCCGCGCCCGACGCTCATGTCGACGCCGCGCAGCGCCTCCACCCGCACCGCGCCAGTGTCGTACACCTTCTCAAGCGCCGAAGCCTCGATGATCGCGTCCGCCATGCGGTCCTCCGACTGCCCGACCTCATCGTCGGGCATCCACTGGTGGGGGCAAGGGTGCACGGCACCGTGGAGGGCCTGAGCCGTACAATGTGGGCACGGAGCGGTCGTTCGTGACCCGCTGCTCTCATTCTTTCACGCGGAGGTCGACGACGATAGTTCCGGGGGTGGTTCTCGTCATCGTCGGCACGATCTTCCTGCTCGGATCACTCGGGGTGATCGACCAGGGGGTGCGCGAACTCTGGCCGCTGATCCCGATTGAGGTCGGCCTGCTGATCATCTATCGGCGCGCCGGGCGAGCGGTCCGCGGCCGTCGCGACCAGACGCCCTAGCACCCACCCGCAGTCACACCCTCAGCACGCCCGGTGGGCCGGGCAGCGTCGCAGCCATCGTCAGGCACGACTCCGGGCACGCGCCCTGGAACTCCGCAGACTGCTGCACGGACCGCGGTACGTCTTCAAGCTCGATGACGGCGAAGCCGAAGCGCGGGAAGAACCGCTCCGCGCCGTCGGTGCGCAGGTAGAGTCGATGCTGCCCCGCCGACCTCGCGTCCAGCAGCGCTCGCTCCACGAGCCGCAGCCCGATCTGTTGCCCGTGCAGTTCCGCGGCGACGACCACCGACCGCACGAGCGCCGCGTCGCCGTACGGCTCGCGTCCAGCCGCGCCGCCGACGGCACCGTCGCACTCCGCGACCACGAAGTGGGCGAAGTGGTCGGCGACGCCCTCGAGCGGCAGATCGGCTGCCTCGAGCAGTCTCTCGACGGCCGGCCGGTCCTCGGGGCGGGCGGGGCGGATGGCGGTTGCTGGAGCTGACATCGGCGGTACCCGCTTGACGGTCGACCACTTGACGGATGCAGTCGACTGTGGAATCTTACGTCCTGATATATCAGGTAGCGAGGTATCGATGCAACTCGATTCGCCCGAGTACTGGGACCAGAACGTGCGCCGCTCGATCTCCCGGCTCTTCATCCTCTCGGCACTGGCCGGGCGGCCGATGCATGGTTACGAGCTGACGCAGGCGGTGGCGGAGGGCTCCGGCAACTGCTGCGCCCCCAGCGACGCCGCGATCTACCCGGCGATCCGGGACCTGAGTGAAGGCGGCTTTATCACCTGCGAGGCCGTCTCACAAGGGGCGCGGCAGAGGAACGTCTGCACGCTGACGGATCGCGGGTTTGATGCACTGAGCGCCGCGACCGAGGCGTGGGGCAACGTGCTCCCGCACCTCGCGCGGGTGATCGACGAGACAGAGGCGGAGACGCGCAAGCGAAGGGCACTGGCATGACCGAGCAACACAGCGACCGAGAGATCAAGCAGGCCGTG
>JASLOV010000310.1 GCA_030745285.1 Dehalococcoidia bacterium
GACATGCAGTCGCCATCGCCCATCACGACGAAAACGTTGAGGTCCGGTCGATGCAGCTTCACGCCCGTCGCCACCGGCAGCGCGCGGCCGTGCAGCCCGTGGAAGCCGTAGGTGTTGAGGTAGTGTGGGAAGCGGCCGGAACAGCCGATGCCGGAGACAAACACCGTCTGGTCAGGCGCCATGCCCTCGTTGGCGAGCAAGCGCTGCATCGAAACCAGCACGGACGAGTCGCCGCAGCCGGGGCACCAGCGCGGCATCTGGCTCTCGAAGTCGGTCAGGGTGTACTCGCGCTGCTCCTCCGGGGAGAGCGAGAGCAGCGACGTGCCCGCTGCGATCATCGGTCGTCTCCTTCGGTCTCTTCGCTCGCCTGCTCGGAACGATCGACGAGCTGTTCGAGCAGGGCCCCGTGGATCATGCCGGGGCGGAGCGGCTCGCCGAGAACGCGCGTCCAGCAGTCGACGTCGACCAGGGTGGTCGCGCGCAGCAGCCACGACAGCTGGCCGCGCCGCCGGTTCTCATCGGTGATGAAGGGATCGCCGGGGTCGTCACTGTAGTTGATCTCGACCGTCATCACCCTCTTGAAGCGCTCGAAGATCTCCTTCAGGCCTGATGGTAGCGGCGAGATGAACGTGAGGTGCAGCGACGAGACCGAGTGGCCCTCTTCGCGCGCGAGCTCCACGGCCTCCTCGATCGCGCCCTTCGTGCTTCCCCAGCCGACGATCAGCAGGTCGCCCGACAGGTCGCCGTTCACGGGCGGCGTCTTCAGGCTCTGCTGCAGCACCGCCATCTTGCGGCTGCGCATCGCCGAGCCGCGCTGGTGACTCTGGGGGTCGTACGCGACGTGACTGAGTTCGTCGTGGGTCAGTCCGGTGAGCGTGAACATCCCCTCCGCCTGGCCCGGCACGAGGCGCCGCGAGAGGCCGGTCTCGTCGTCCCACTCGTACGGACGGGTGTCCGCCGGCACCGGCGAGAGGTCCGGGGGCGGCGCCAGCCAGGCCGTTTCCGGCTCCGGCCGCGGGAACGGCTGCACGCCGGTGGCGAGGTTCGCGTCCGAGAGCACCACGACGAGTGTGCGGAACTGCTCCGCGATCTGGCGGGCCGTCACCATGACGTGGAAACACTCCTCGATCGTGGCCGGCGCCATCACCACGTGCGGGGCGTCGCCGGTCTGGCCGAAGGTGGCGGAGAGCAGGTCCGACTGCTCGACCTTGGTCGGCAGGCCGGTCGACGGGCCGCCGCGCTGCACGTCAAGGACGACGAGCGGCGTCTCCGTCATCACCGCCAGGCCGAGGAACTCCGTCTTGAGCGAGAGCCCGGGGCCCGAGGTGATTGTGAAGGCCACCTTGCCGGAGTAGGATGCGCCGATCGCAACGCCGGCCGCGGCGATTTCGTCCTCCGCCTGGTGCACGACGCCGCCGAAGCGCTCGAACATCTCGCCGAGGTAGTGGGAGACGGCCGTGGCGGGGGTGATCGGGTACATCGCCGCCATTTCCATGCCGGCTGCGACCGCGCCCAGCGCCGCCGCCTGGTTGCCGTTCATCACCACCATTGTCTCGTCAGTCGGGCTGCGGGGCACGTCCACCCGGAAGTCCAGGTGCTCGTCCGCCCACTTCAGCCCGAGTTCGAGCAGCCCGATGTTGGAGTCGTACACAATCTGGGGCTTGCCCTTGAAGGCGGAGGCGATCTGCTCGTAGATCAGGGTCTTGTCGCGACCGTACAGCCACGTCAGCAGGCCGAGCACGAACATGTTCTTGCCAAGCCGGGCGTCATCGACCAGCGTCAGGCACTGTTCTTCCATCGGCACTTCGATGATGCGGTAGTTGGTGGTGGCCAGCTCCGCCATCGCCTCGGCCCACTGCTCGCGAATCGCCCCGTCGCGGTGGGTCGCCCACGTGCTCTCGATCAGGATGACGGCGTCGTCCGCCAGGGCGTCCAGCCGGTGGCGGCCCAGCAGCGCTTGCTCGTTGAACGCGACGACGACGTTGGTGCGGTCGCCCCAGTTGGTGACCGGTCCGGAGCCGATGCGGATGCGATTGCCGCTGGCGCCGTCGATCGTGCGCGGGGGCGGCTCGATCTCGGCCGGGATGATCTCGACCGTCCAGACGCCGTTGCCCATCTTGGCGGAGACGGTGCCGAAGATCTGCCCGCACTTCTGCGCGCCCTCGCCGGAGTCGGAGACGATTTCGACGGTGTGCTGCGAGAGCTGAAGTACCTCGGGCTCCCTCCCGGGAGCACCCACGTCAGCGGCAGTGTCGACGGTTTCCGTAGTCATGCAAATCCTTATCTCGCAATCGAGATTGGGGGCTGCAAGGTGCCAGTGCGACTCGGACCCCGCCGGCCTGCGAAGCGACGCGCAGACGTCCGGCCTAGGTTGGGATGCGGAATCAGAAAGAAAGATTACCGCAATAACCCGTGAGGGTCTTCACAAAACGCCGCGGAGCTATAGACAAAGTTAATACTGGATTTACTGCGCTAATCTCTCGCCCGAGGACCGCGGCCCGACCCTCTGAGGCTGCTGCTCGCTCCACCCGGCTCTCCGAGCACCCGCGCGGGCGGCAGGACCAGGCGAGGGAGGGCTCCTTGCCCGCGGACTCACGGCACCGTCGCCGATAGCTGCTATCATGGCTCCGCACAGACTCGCCGTGTTATTCCGAGGAGGGCCGAGCATGGCCGTGGACAGCTTCAAATACCTCCCCCGTAGCTTCCGCGCAGGTTTCGAGGGGATGGCCGTCCAGGAGGAGACGACGGTCTGGTCTCCGCTGGCCGTCCCGATCGAGCAGGCGACCGTCGCGCTGCTCACCTCGGCCGGGCTCTACCTGAAGGAGAGCCAGCCGCCCTTCGACGTCGAGCGCGAGCGCCAGGAACCGACGTGGGGCGACCCGACGTACCGCGTGATTCCGCGGACCGTTCGCCAGGAGGAAGTGTCGGCCGAGCACCTGCACCTCAACACCAGGGATTTCCACATCGACTTCAACGTCGCGCTGCCGATCCGGGCCTTCGGCCAGCTGGAGGCGGACGGCGCGATCGGCGGCCTCGCCGACGAGCACTACGGCTTCATGGGCTTCCAGGACCACGCCCTGGAAGGCTGGCGCGAGCATGCCGCGCCCGAGGTGGCGCGGCGGCTCAAGGATGCCGGCGTCCATGCGCTGGTGCTGGCCCCCGCCTGACCGGACTGCTGCAGGAACGTGCCCGTGCTGGCACGTCTCATAGAAGAGTCCGGGATCGCCACTGTGCTGGTGACGATGATGCCCGACCTCGCCGAGAAGTTCCGCCCGGCTCGCGTCGTCGGCGTCGAGTTCCCGTTCGGCCACGCCTTCGGGATGGTGGATGACCAGGCGATGCAGCGCACGGTGGCGGAAGCGGCCGTACGCCTGCTCAGCGAGGCGACCGAGCCCGAGTCGAGGCTCGATGTCGACCTCGAGTGGCCCATCGACCAGCGCACCGCCTACCGCGACTGGCAGCCGGCCGAGGCGAGCCCGATCGTGGCGCACAACATCCGCCGCCGGCAGGAGCTCGAGGCGAGACGAGCGGCGGCGAACTGAGCCTGCTCCTCGTCCCGCGCAGTCCGGCCTTCCGCCGAAGCGCATGACGCGGCCCGGCGCGTACGTCCTCTTGTTCGGGCTCGCGCAGGACGAGGAGATCGAGGTCGGCCGCCTCGGCACGGTCCGCTTCCAGCGCGGCCACTATGGCTACGTCGGCTCCGCCATGGGCAGCGGCGGGCTCGACGCGCGTATCGCGCGGCATCTGCGAGCGGAGAAGAACTGCCACTGGCACATCGACCACCTGCTGGCACGCGCCTCCGTCAGCGGCGCGCTGGAGTTAGAGACCGTGACCCGTATCGAGTGCGCCCTGAGCGATGCGCTCGACCGCGGCAAGGCATCCACTACGCCGGTGCGGGGCTTCGGCTCCTCCGACTGTCGCTGCCGGTCGCACCTGCGCTACTTCGGCGCGAGCGACCTCGACGAAGACGCCGCCGGGCGTGCCGCCCGCCTCGCGGTGCTCGCCGCGCCGGGGCTGGAGTCCGGAGCTTGGCGCGCGGCGAGCGGGTAGCCGGCTCAGGCCGGCCGGCCGGTCCCGGACCTTGGTCACTGTGTAGGCCCGATCATTTCGTGTGAAATCTCGACCCACCGGCCGCGGGGACGCGCGAGCCTGACCGGCCATGCACGTCGGGACCCGACACCGCGCATGGAGGGCCGAGGAGAGGGGGCGTCATGACGCTGCCGTACGAAGACATCCGGGTGCTCGACTTCACCCAGCTCGAGCAAGGACCGGCCGCCACCCAGGTGCTCGCCGACTTCGGCGCCGATGTGATCAAGGTGGAACGCATCGACGCCGGCGAGATCGGCCGCGGGCAGCAGCCGCAGGTGAGCGGCATGAGCTACTTCTTCCTGGCCGACAACCGCAATAAGCGCAGCCTCAGCCTGGACGTCAGGACGGCGGAGGGCCGGGCGATCGTCGACCGCATCGTCGAGAGCACGGACATCGTCGCCTCCAACTTCCGCCCCGGCGTGATGGAGCGGCTGGGGCTCGGCTACGACCGGCTGCGCCAGATCAATCCGCGCGTGATCTGGGCGGCCGCATCGGGCTATGGCCTGAGCGGACCGTACGAGAGCCGCGTCGGGCAGGACCTGCTGGCGCAGGCGATGGGCGGGCTGGTGGCGATGACGGGCGACGAAGATGGACCGCCCACCGTGACCGGCACCTGGATCGCCGACTACCTGGGGGCGATGCTCTTCGCGCAGGGCATGATGCTGGCGCTGGCCGCGCGAGAGAAGACCGGGCGCGGCCAGGTTGTCGACTCCAACCTCCTGAACGGCATGATCGCCAGCCACCTCCAGGAAAACGCCGCCGTACTCAACAGCGAGCATCGGTTCCCGAGGCCCGAGCACGGTACCGGCCACTCCGGCAGCGGCCCGCTGTATGCGATCTACGAGTGCAAGGACGGCAAGCACTACGCGCTGATGGGCGCGCTGGTCAGCAACGGCCTCGAGCGCGTCAGCAGCGCCCTCGAGATCGAGCCCTCGCTCGCGGACGACCCGCACTGGAGGGAGGCGAGCCGAGACACCGAGACGAGACGCCAGCTCCGCGCCACGCTCGAGCAGGCGTTCCTGAAGTTCAGCCGCGACGAGGTCGAAGCACGATTCGCCGCGCACGATCTGCCACCCGGTGCGGTCTACGAGCTGGACGAGGTGTTCGAGGACCCGCAGGTGATCCACAACGAGATGGTGGTGGAGGCGGAGCACCCCGCCTACGGCTCGGTCAAGCTGACCGGATTCCCGGTCAAGCTCACCGACACCCCCGCAACGTTGCGCATCTCGCCGCCGACGGTGGGCGAGCACAACGCCGAGGTCCTAGGCGAGTTCGGCTACTCGGACGACGAGATCCGCGCGTTGCTAGAGAGCGGCGTGGTCGGGTCAGAGAACCTGAAGCATGCCGGCGACACCGGCGAGGTGGCCGCCGACTAGCTGCCCGCCGGGCCGGGGATGGGCAGCCCAGCTTTTGGGGCTCGGTCGATGGACCCCGCGGTCAGTTCCGCTCGTACGTCCCGACGAGACGGTTCATGCCGAGCGTGTGCGGCTCGATCTGTTCGAGCAGATCCCCAAGCGAGAGCCCGTCAGCGAGGTCCGGCTCGGAGCTGAGCGCGAAGAGCCAGAAGAAATAGTGGTGGGTGCCGTGCCCCGGCGGCGGCATCGGCCCGCCGTAGCCGGCTGCTCCGAAGCCAGAGGGCCCGCTGGTGTGGTCGGACGTACCGGCCGCAAGGCTCGTGACGGAGGCCGGGATGTTGTACAGCACCCAGTGCAGGAAGCCGTAGGCGCCACCCGCCACCAGCGGCGCGTCCGGGTCATGACAGATCAGGGCGAACGACTGGGTGCCGTCGGGCACGTTCGTCCACGACAGGGCCGGCGAGCTGTTGTCGCCCTCGCCGGTGTGCTCCTTCGGTATCGCTCCACCGGGCCCGAAAGCAGGGCTGGTGAGTTGCATGTCGGACAGCGCGAATGCCACGAGGGGCCTCCCGATTTCAGCGTGGCCGATCATTAGTGACACGTACACCGTATGTCAACGTGAACGACCGTCGGATGCGGCCGAACGCAATCAGGATGCCGCTGGACGCGATCGCGTGGAGTTGCGCCGCTTGCCACTAGAATGTGGCGGCCAGTGCGGCGCAGTGATCGAGGGTGGCGATGGCCGGAATACGTGAGTTCAGCGAACAGCTCTGGAACGGCGAGATCGACACGATCTTCGAGGCGCACCCGCTGTTCAGGAACTGGAACGACCGCGTGCCGGAGGAGATCGACGACGGCATCCTCTACTACAAGGGCATCTCCGGCGCGACCACGCTGGACAGCGGTGATTCGCTGGTGATGCTCGACACCGGCGCTCGCAACGACGCCCCTGCGATCTTCGAGGGGGTCCGCAAGTGGCGGCCCGACCACCGGCTGGCGGCGGCCGTCTTCTCGCACCACCACGTCGACCACATCTTCGGGGTCGACCCTTTCGAGCAGGAGGCCGCGGAGAGCGGCAATCCGCGCACCGTCGTCTACGGCCACGAGGCAATCCCGGGACATTTCGATCGTTACCGTCGGATGCGCGGCTGGAACTCGGCGATCAACCGGCGCCAGTTCGCGCGCCCGGGCATGCCGCTGCAGCCGCTCGGTGAGTGGCCCGACGACTTCCGCTACCCGGACGTGACCTTCCGCGATCGCGTCACCTTCAGCGAAGGGAGCCTCACCTTCGAGGTAGCCCACGACCGCGGCGAGTGCGAGGACTCGGCGTGGACCTGGGTGCCGGAACTGAAGCTGCTCGCGCCCGGCGACCTCTTCATCTACGCCGTGCCGAACGCCGGCAACCCGCAGAAGGTGCAGCGCTGGGTCGGCGAGTGGGCGGTCGGGCTGCGCAAGATGGCCGCGCTGGACGCCGAGCTGTTGATCCCCGGCCACGGCTTCCCGATCTTCGGTGCGGACCGCATCCGCACCGCGCTCGACGACACCGCGACGCTGCTCGAAACGATCGAAGGGCAGACGGTGGCGCTGATGAACCAGGGCGCGACGCTGGACCGCGTCCTGCAGGAGGTGGAGGTGCCCGCCGATCTGCTGGAGAAGCCGTACCTGCGGCCGGCCTACGACCATCACGAGTTCCTGATCCACAACATCTGGCGGCTCTACGGCGGCTGGTGGGAGGGCGAGCCGGACAACCTGCTGCCCGCCCCACGGGCGGCACGGGCCTCGGAGTGGGTCGCGCTGGCGGGCGGCCTCGATGGCGTGGTCGCGCGGGCGGAGGAACTGCGGACGAACGGCGAACTGCAGCTCGCCTGCCACATCATCGAGTACGCGGTGCTGGCCGAGCCCGGCTCCGCCGACGCGCACGACCTGCGCGCGAAGATCTACGAGGAGCGTGCCGGCGAGCAGCTCTCCTCGATGTCACGCGGCGTCTTCACCTTCGCCTCGGACTCGAGCAAGGCGGGCAAGCGCGACGGCTTCGAGCCGTAGCGGGACCGCGCCCGCTCTGATGCGACCGAGCCCCGGCTAGACCTCGGCGGTGCGCGCCGCCTCCACGAGGTTACGCATCATCTCGATCGCATCGTCGTGGGGGACCCGCCCGCAGCCGCACGACGATGAGAGCAGCAGCCGCTCTGGCGGCACGACGCGAGCGAGCGCCTCGGCGCCCTCGCGCAGCGTCTCGACGCTCTGCGGCTTCGACTTGGAGTCGGCGATGCCGGCGATCACCTCGATCGACTCGGGGATCGCC
>JASLOV010000311.1 GCA_030745285.1 Dehalococcoidia bacterium
CGAGGATCGTGAGTCGTGGGGGCGGCGGCTGTTCACGGCGATGCGCGATATCGATGCCGCGGTCGCCGCGGCCTTTCCCGAGGAGCAGTCACGACGCCGCTGGTGGCAGCTCAAACGGGGGCACTCTCCCGCAGCCGCACCACCCGCCCCGTCCGCCCAGCCCGAGGCCGCGTCGGACCTTGACCGCCTGCTCGCCGTATTGCGTGCGCCGCCAGCCTCGCTCGACCCGCTGCCGCCGTCGGACTGGCTCGCGCGGCTGCTGCCGGAGTGGGAGGTGCTGCGGGCGCGCCCACACATCGCGCCGTTCCACGAGCACCCGATCGACTCGCACGTCATGCGCACCGTCGACGAGGTGCGCCTCACCGCCGCCTCGGACGAGGACCGCACCGGCACCGACCAGGTCGCCCGGGAGCTCCCCGACCAGGACGAGCTGCTGCTGGCGGCGTTGCTGCACGACATCGGCAAGGGGCACGACGGGGATCACTCAGAGGTCGGCGCGGTCATCGCCGAGCGCTTCGGCTCTCGCGCGGGCCTCGATGC
Organism: Dehalococcoidia bacterium; assembly: GCA_030745285.1. Lineage (GTDB taxonomy): Bacteria > Chloroflexota > Dehalococcoidia > UBA2979 > UBA2979 > SHYR01. Next base: position 541 of record JASLOV010000311.1, read on the forward strand.
CGAGATGACGGGCCGGCTCTCGACGGTGGCGAGGCAACACCTGCTGCTGCCCACCGTCGCCACCCGCAGGGACATCTCAGACAGTCGCGTGATCGCCGAGACCGCCTCGCTCATCGGGGACGCACGCACCCTACACCTGCTCTACCTCGTCTCCGTGGCGGACGCCCGAGCGACCGGCACGGAAGTCTGGAGCCCGTGGAAGTCTCAGCTGATGCGATCGCTGTACCAGCGCGTGCTGGAGGAGCTTTCTGGCGCAGCGCCGGATGCGGCCACGGCCGCGCGGGTGCGCGAGCAGTCGGCCGTCGGCGCGCTGGCGGGTGCGTTCGCATCCGCCGAGGTGGAGGAACACCTGCACCGGCTGCCACCAGGGTACGTGCTGAGCACCCCGCCCGAGGCGATCGGCGCGCACCTCCAGCTGATCGCGGAGGCCGACGGGGAAACGGCCCTGCGCTGGGAGTCGCTCGATGGCTATGATCGCATCACGCTGGTCACCCGTGACCGGCCCGGCGTGCTCTCGCTGCTGACCGGCACGCTGGCGGCGCACAACGCCAACGTGCTCGGTGGCGCCGCCTACACGCGCGACGATGGCGTGGCGATCGACGTCATGCACGTCAACGACGCACTGGGGCGAGGGATCGACGAGCGCCGCCAGCAGCGCATCCTCGACGCCGTTCCGCTGGCGATGACCGACCAGTTCCCCGTCGATCAACGGCTCGCCGAGACCCGGGCCACCTACCATGCCGTGCCGCGCCTCCCCATCTCGACGACGGTGCTCGTCGACAACCACGACTCGGAGCACTACTCGATCATCGAGGTCCATGCCGCCGACCGGTTGGGCCTGCTCTACACGCTCACCCGCGTGCTGCACGAGCTGACGATCGACATCCACCTCGCGAAGGTCGACACGATCGGCGCGGAGGTCGTCGATGCCTTCTACGTCCTGCGTCAGAACGGCCGCCGCGTGGAGCAATCGGACGAGATCGAACGCATCGAGCGTCGCATCGTGGAGGCGGTCGCCGCGCTCGATGAGGTGTCCGTCTAGCCAGACTTCACGGGTCGCCCTTCGACGGGTCAGGGTGAGAGAGCCAACCGCCGTGTGCCACCGAGAGCGAGCGGGACGCGCCTAGAGCCGGTTCACCCACTCCGCCAGCCGCTGCTCGATGCCGTCCGGGTAGACCCGGTGCGTGCCGGCCAGCACCTCCGCCAGCGGCAGCCACCGCACGACGAACTTCGCTCCGCCCTCGTCGGCCTCGATCGGCGAGAGGTCGTCCGGCTCCTCGCCCGGCACGAAGCGCGCGACGAACTCGAACACCACCTCATGGCCGGGCTGGCCCTCGAAGGTGTAGAGGTTCTCGATCACGCCCAGCCGCTCGGTCACCTCGATGCGCCGGCCGGTCTCCTCGATCAGCTCACGGGCGACGGCGGCCTCGGCGGTCTCGCCGAATTCGACTTCGCCGCCGAGCGCGCGGTAGAAGGTCTCCTGCTTCACCGAGTCGTGCCCCTCCACCAGCAGCACGTGGTCGCGGTGGATGATGGTGGCGATGGCGATCACGCGCAGCCGCGGATCGCGCGGGGCGGCGTGTTCGGCCATCACGGTCCCATCGGTACCTGTTCGAACCTACGAGCGGTGGTGATAGCATACGCGCGCTGTCCGCGGGGACGGCGCTCCATCACAGAGGGCGAGCGGGAGATTCCATGGCCGACGAGAAAGACATCTACGCGCTCGGCGAGACACCGCCGCTGGGCTACGTGCCACAGCGCATGCACGCCTCCCTGATCCGCGAGGAGCGCTTCGGCGAGCCGAAGGACGCCTTCGCGGTCGAGGAGATCGACGTCCCGCCCGTCGGACCGAAAGAGGTCCTGGTCTGGGTGATGGCGGCCGGCACCAACTACAACAACGTCTGGGCGGCGCTCGGCACGCCCCTGAACGTGATCGGCCAGCGTCAGCGCGGGGGCGCCGAGGAGGACTTCCACATCGGCGGCTCCGACGCCTCCGGCGTCGTCTGGGCGAAGGGCGACGAGGTCACGAACGTCGACATCGGCGACGAGGTGGTGCTCTCGTGCGGACGGTGGGACGAGGACGCCGCCGACATCAAGGCCGGCGTCGACTCGATGAGCTCGTCCTCGAACCACATCTGGGGTTACGAGTCGAACTGGGGCTCGTTCGCGCAGTTCACGATCGTCGACCACTACCAGTGCCACCCCAAGCCGCCGCAGCTCTCGTGGGAGGCCTCCGCCGCCTACATGCTGACCGGCGCGACGGCGTGGCGCATGCTGCACGGCTGGCCGCCGCACGTCGTCGAGGAAGGCGACCCGGTGCTGGTCTGGGGCGGCACCGGCGGCCTCGGCTCGATGGCCATCCAGATCGTGCGCGAGGCCGGCGGCATCCCCATCGCCGTGGTCTCGGACGAGGCGAAGTTCGAGTTCTGCCTGCAGATGGGCGCGCAGGGCGTGATCAACCGCAAGGAGTTCGAGCACTGGGGCCGCCTGCCCGACATCGACGACGCCGAGGCCTTCGGCGAGTGGATGAAGGGAGCGGGTGCGTTCCGCAACAAGTTCTCGGAGGCGCTGGGCCGCCGCGGCGCGCCGAAGATCGTCTTCGAGCACCCGGGCGAAGCCACCATTCCGACCTCGATCTTCCTGGTCGACAACGCCGGCATGGTCGTGATCTGTGCGGGCACTTCCGGCTACAACGCCGATGTGGACCTGCGCTACCTCTGGATGCGCCAGAAGCGCTTCCAGGGCTCGCACTTCGCCAACACGCAGCAGGCCCGCGAACTGAACGACATGATCACGGAGGGCCGCATCGACCCCGCGCTCTCGCGCACCTTCCAGTTCGATGAGATCGGGGCCAGCCACCAGCTGATGTACGAGAACGCCCACCCGCCCGGCAACATGGCGATCCTCGTCAACGCCCCGCAGGAGGGCATGACGGAGCTGCCTGCGTAGGTCACGGCGGCCGTGCGTTGCGCGGCGCGCATGTCCCTTATGGCGGGATTATCTGCTTGCGTTAACTCGGCATATTAGAGGACACATACCTCCCGAACACACGACTTGACTCCCCTCCTCTGAGGGAGAGTATTGTGCGGTCGTTCGGAGGCGGCCTTGTGCGCCGGCCGCGGACGATGGGCGGTGATGCCTCATGAGATCACGACCTAACCTCCTCGCGATCGCGACCGCGGTCACACTGCTGTTGGCTAGCTCGGCGGCGTGCAACTCGCCCTCCGCGCAACCACCCGCCCCCGCGCCCGCACAGCACCCTACTGGTAGATCACCAGGTCCGGCCGCGAGTCGAGGCCCTGAATGCGGTCGGGCTCCATGATCGGCTCGTCCCAGTCGTAGAAGAGCTTGATCGCCGGGCGCTCCGCGTACGGGGCGAGTGAGAACGTGTCGTATCCGGCGAGCTTCGCGCCCGGGGGGCCAAAACCGTCCATGTCGATCACAACCTCGACCTCCGGCACGTCGAGGTAGCTCTCCGTGTCGGTGAGCATGAAGCCGAGGAACTGGTGCAGGATCAGCGCCTTCGGCGGCAGGTTGTTGCGCCGCACGATGCCGGCGAGGTACTGCTGCACGGCGTTGACGTCGGCTGCGCCGAGCGTGCCGATCACCTCGCCCGGGGCGAGCCCGCTGCCTCGCGTCGCCCACTCCGGGTCGAGCGCGAGGTGGACGAACGGCTCCGCGAGCACGCCGGCCAGCAACTCGACCTCCGCCAGCGGGTCCGCCCAGCCGATCTGGATGTCGATGATCAGCAACTGGCCCCGCTCCCGCGCCAGCTCCACCCAGTACGCCAGGTCCTCGTCGGGCATGCGCTCCAGGTAGCTGCCGTCGGCCTCCGGCCACGGCTGGGCGACGGCGGTGATCAGGTGCAGCGCCGGGACGACGTCACGATCGCCGTTCAGCTCGTCGTAGCGCGCGGCCACGAGCGCGACCTCGTCGGCGGCGCGCTCCGGCGTGTAGACGCCAAGCGCGCCCATCTTCGGCACGCCGGGGTGACCGTAGAAGGCGACGACCTGGGCGCTGGCGAAGACCGACGGCGGCCGCGGCGCCAGCACGCGCTCGGCGCCCCACTCGCTGGGGCCATCGGCGGCCGGGAAGGGCCGCGCAAGCGCATCGATGGATGGGGAGGCGGGAGCGAAGGCCGCGCTCGTTGCCCCGGGGAGAGCCACGACCACGAGCAGGAGGAGGACGGACAGGCCCACCCGATGCAGGGGTTGCAGCACACTTCGCTCCCGGCACCACCCCGCCATGCCCTTCTTGCGAAGGACCACGCCCCTCGCGGGAGGGGCGCCCGCGCCACTGTACCCTAATAGCACACTTGAATAAACACCTCATCAATTTCACAGCCGTAATAATGCGAACGGCGCCGGAATGGATTTGCGGGGCACTCAGTTGGCGAATCGACTACCCTGTTCTGCGAGGCTCACTCACGGACAACCATCGCGGAGGCGAAGATGCCCGGCGAAGACAGCGGCTCGGACGCTCAGCACCCGGTCAAACTAAAGGTCAGCGAAGCCGCCGCAGAGCGGCTGAAGTCCGTGCTCGAGGGCTACGAGAACCCCGTCGCGGGCATCCGCATCGCCGTCTCCGGGCGGGGGCCGCAGGGCTTCCAGCACTCACTGGCGATCATCGAGGCCGGCGAGGAGCCGCAGGGCGACCCGCGCGTCGAGGTGGAGGGCATCACCTTCTTCGTCGAGGCGCGCAACGCCAGCTACTTGGACGGTGTCGCCATCGAGTACGACGGCGGCGCGGCCGGCGGGATGCTGCAGTTTGAGAACCCCAACGCGCTCTGGAAGGACCCGCTCAGCCAGAAGCTGCAAGACCTCTTCGACACCCAGATCAACCCCCAGATCGCCTCGCACGGCGGCTCCGTCACGCTGCTGGAGGTCGATGTGCCGAAGGCCTACATCGAACTCGGCGGCGGCTGCGTCGGCTGCGGCATGGTCGATGTCACCCTCAAGCAGGGTATCGAGGTGGCGATCATGGAAGCCGCGCCTGAGATCACCGAGGTGATCGACGCCACGGACCACGGCTCCGGCGACAACCCCTACTACAAGCCTTCGAAGAAGTAGCGCAGTAGCCGTCGCAGCCGGAGCCGCAGCCGCGCCGCGGTGACCCCTCGATGAAGACGCTGCTCGTCTCCACGTACGAGATGAACCACCAGCCGCTCGGACTGGCCGCGCCCGCCGCCGCGCTGCGCGCCCGCGGCCACGAGGTGCGCTGCTTCGACCTCGCCGTCGAGACACCCTCGCCGATGCGCTTCACGGAGCCGGACCTGATCGGCATCTCCATCCCGATGCACACCGCGGCCCGGCTGGGCGTGGCGCTGGCGCGCCGCGTGCGCCGTCTCAACCCGAAGGCCCACATCGCCTTCTACGGTCTCTACGCCTCGCCGTTGAGCGAGACGCTGCTGCGCGACGGCCTCGCCGACTCCGTGCTCGGCGGCGAGTACGAGCCGGCGCTCTGCGGCCTCGCCGACTCTCTCGCCGATGCCCTGGACCTTGCGGCGGACGGCTCGACCACCCGCTCCACGAAGTCCTCGATGCCGGGCGCCGTCGAGCTGCGATTCGACCGCCAGGACTACCCGCTGCCGGACCGCGCCGGGCTGGCGCCGCTCTCGCAGTACGCCAGCGTGCAGACCGCGGAAGACACGCGGCTTGCCGGCTACGTGGAAGCGACGCGCGGCTGCGCGCACGGCTGCCGCCACTGCCCGATCACGCCGGTCTACGGCGGACGGCTGCGGCTGGTGCAGCCGGAGACGGTGCTCGGCGACATCGACCAGCTCGTCGCGCTCGGCGCGGGGCACATCACCTTCGGCGACCCGGACTTCCTCAACGCCGTCCCCCACTCGATGGCGATCGTCGACGAGCTCGCTCGGCGGCACCCGGCCGTCACCTTTGACGTCACCGTGAAGGTCGAGCACCTGCTCGAGCACGCGGCGCTGCTGCCGCGGCTGCGCGAGGCCGGCTGCCTCTTCGTCACCACCGCGCTGGAGTCCTGCAACGACGAGGTGCTCGGGTACCTCGGCAAGGACCACACCCGCGCCGACATGGACGCCGCGCTGGCGCTGGCCGAGCAGAACGGGCTGACCGTCCGCCCGACCTGGGTGGCGTTCACTCCGTGGGGCAGCGTCGAGGACTTCGCGGAGATGCTCGATTTCGTCGAGGGCCACGGCCTGATCGGGCACGTCCAGCCGGTGCAGTACGCGCTGCGACTGCTGCTGCCGCTGGGGTCGCCGTTGGTGCCGCTGCTGGAGGAGCAGGGCCACCTCGGCCCCTACGACGACGAGGGCCTGAGCTACGGCTGGACCAACCCGGACCCGCGTGTCGACCCGCTGCAGGCCGAGCTGGCGACGATTGTCGAGCAGGCCGCGACCGACCTCACCTGCGACGACAGCGCCCAGCAGCACCACGACCACGACCTCGCCACCTTCGCCCGCGTGAAGGCCGCCGCGCTCGCCGCCCTCGGACGCGGCGACGAGCCAGTCACCGTCGCGCCCCAGCCCGAAACGCCCGCCCCCCGCCTCACCGAAGACTGGTTCTGCTGAGCAGAGCCCACCGAGGAGCAGTTAGCTCCTCTCGACCTCGCACTGGGGGTGTAGGCGGAACCTGGTTTCAACTCGAAGCAGCGAGAGCGGCTGGTGGGGACGGTCTGGTTCCCGTTCCTGCACATGCAGCCCGATGGCGCGAAGCGGCGGTTCGAGTCCCCCTCCGCCCGAGGTCGCCTCAGGCGATATCGAACTCCAGCGCCGTGTGCGACGCCCGCAGCGCCGCTTCGACGGTCTCCGGCGACTCTCCCTGCGCAAAGATGAAGCCGAGATACTCGTCACCTTCCGGCAGCGGCACGACGCGCTG
>JASLOV010000312.1 GCA_030745285.1 Dehalococcoidia bacterium
CGCGATATCGCCTCCGGCAAATGCAGCGTCGCCGTGCTGAGCTACGGCTCGAACGCGGCCTCTTCCCGTCGAGCGATCGGGACCGGTGGCGGCACCGGCATGGGCGCCCCCAACTGGCAGGGCAACATGGAGGACCCGTACGGCGCGACGCTGATCGCCAACTACGGCCTCGTGAAGACCCGCCACATGTTCGAGCATGGCAGCACCGATGAGCAGTTCGCGGAGATCTCCGTCGCCACGCGCGCCCACGCGATGCGCAACCCGGAAGCCGTGAAGTGCATGACGGACCTGCTCTTCGACCCGGTCAGCGAGATCACCGTGCAGGACGTGCTGGAATCGCGAGTGATCGCCGACCCACTGCACCTGCTGGAGTGCTGCATGGTGAGCGACGGGGGCGGCGCGGCGGTGATCGTCTCCGCCGATGTCGCCCGGGGCATCAAGAAGGACCCGGTCTGGATCCTCGGCTCCGGCGAGGCCACGAAGTACCGCGAGAACGGCGGCGACATCACGACCTCAGCCGGCGCGCAGAGCGGCCCGATCGCCTTTGGCGAGGCCGGAGTCTCGCCCGACGAGATCGACATCGCCATGATCTACGACTCCTTCACGATCACCGTCGCGGTCTGCATGGAGGACCTCGGCTTCTTCAAGAAGGGCGAACTCGGCGACTTCGTAAAGGACAACCGGCTGCGCTTCGACAGCGCCCTCAAGCCGGCGCTGAACACCGACGGCGGCGGGCTCTCGTCGAACCACCCGGGCATGCGCGGGCTGTTCCTGCTGCTGGAGTCCGTGCGGCAACTGCGCGGCGAGTCGACCTCGCAGGTCGACGGCGCCTCGCTGGCCGTCGCGCACGGTAACGGCGGCAACCTGGGCGGCGCCCACACCGGCGGCACCGTGATCCTCGCGAAGGACTAGCGGAGCTCCCGCGAAGGCTAACCCGGGCGCACAGCAGGAGAGAACCGAGAGGCAGAGACGATGCCAAACCGACCACAACCGCGATTCCCCGAGCCGAACACCGAGACCTACTGGGAGGGCGCCAAGAACGGCGAACTGAAGTACCAGCAGTGCAGCCAGTGCGACGAGGTGGTCTTCACGCCGCGCGTGCACTGCACAAAGTGCGGGTCGGACGACCTCGCCTGGAAGACCTCGAAGGGCGAAGGGTCGGTCTACACCTACTCCGTCATTCGCCAGACGCGCCATCCCCAGTTCGTCGACCTCGGCGCCTACGCGCTCGCCTACGTCGACCTGGACGAGGGGTTCCGCATCTTCACCAACGTCAGCGGCATCGATGACCCGACGAAGGACATCGAGTGCGGCATGCGGGTGAAGGTCGAGTTCGAGCAGCAGGACGACGGCGAGTACCCCATCCCCGTCTTCGTGCCCGTCTAGCGGGCCTGAAGCCGGCCGCACGAGGCGTCACACCGTGACCGAAGACGCGCTCGCCGGCGGCGAGGCAACCTCGAACCAGCGGCTCGTGCGACGGCTGCAGGGGGCGCGCGCCATCCTGTGACGTCGCGACGGCGAGTGAGCAGCGCCCGCCCCCACACACGCGCGCCACGCATGACGCGGCAGGCTGGGCTAGCATTCGAGCGTGACTGAGCCGCTGAACCTCGCTCACTACTGCCTCGCGCGGCACGCCGCAGACCCGGCCTCCGCCGGGCGTCCCGCGTTCACCTTCGTCACCGACGACGGCGAGCGCTCATGGAGCTACGAACAGCTCTGGGGGCAGGTCGAACGCATCGGCCGGGGACTGCTGGCGCGCGGGGTCGCACCCGGCGACCGCGTGCTGCTGCGGCTGCCCCACTCGCCGGAGTACGCACTCGCCTTCTTTGGCGCGACGGCGGCCGGGCTGATACCGATCCCGTCCTCCCCGCAGCTGACCGAGCAGGAAGCGGCCTTCTTCGTGGACGACGCGGAGCCCGCCGCCATCGTCACCATCCCGCAGATGCGCCTACCGCAGTTCGACGGCATCGAAGTGCTCGCCGGTGACCTCGAGGCGCTCGACGGGCCGGGCCCGCTGCCCGAGACGGACGCCGAGGACGCTGCCTTCCTGATCTACACCTCCGGTACGACCTCGCGCCCGAAGGGCGTCCTCCACGCCCATCGATCGGTGCGAGGGCGGGCCTTCATGCGCGAGGGCTGGCAGGACTTCCGGTCCTCGGACGTGACGCTGCACGCCGGGCTGCTCAACTGGTCGTACACGCTTGGCGTCGGCCTGATGGATCCGTGGGCCGCGGGCGCGCACGCCATGCTCTTCGGCGGCGAGGCGGACCCCGCCGGGTGGCGACGGCTGATCGGACGCCTCGGCGTGACGGTCTTCACGGCGGTGCCGACGATCTACCGTCAGATCTTGAAGTACGGGCGGCCCGAGGACGCCGACCTCTCCGCCCTGCGCCACGGCCTGGTCGCCGCCGAACCGCTCTCGCCCGGCCTGCTCGACGAGTGGCGCGAGCGCGGCGGCACCGAGCTGTACGAGTCGCTCGGCATGACCGAGGTCAGCACCTACATCTCATCCGGCCCATCGACGCCGGTGCGGCCCGGGTCGCCGGGGCGATCGCAGCCGGGCCGCCGCATCGCGATCCTGCCGCCGGACGGCGGCGAGGAGCCGCTGGCGGCGGGTGACGTGGGGTTGCTGGCGGTTCACCGCTCGGACCCCGGCCTCATGCTCGGCTACTGGCGGCGCCCGGAGGAGGACGCCGTCGTCTTCCGCGGCGAGTGGTTCACCGGCGGCGACCTCGCGGCGATCGACGAGGATGGCTACGTCTGGTTCCACGGCCGCGCCGACGACGTCATCAAGTCGTTCGGCTACCGCCTCTCGCCGGTAGAAATCGAGGCGGCGCTGCTGACCTGCCCGGGCGTCGCCGAGGTCGCGGTCGTCGGACTGGCGGTCGAGGAAGGCAAGACCCTGATCACCGCCTGCGCCGTCCCCGAGCCCGGCGCAATCGTCGACGAGCAGACGCTGACGGCACACGCCGCCGAGCACCTGGCCGGTTACAAACGGCCGCACCAGTACCGCTTCGTGGAGTCGCTGCCCCGGGCCACCACCGGCAAGCTCCAGCGGTCGGCGCTCGTCGAGCTGCTGCTGGCCGAGGCGGACTGAACCCCGGCCCACTTCGTCTCGGGGCCTGCGGGTCCCCGTCCTGCCGAGTCTGCGATCGCCGCGCTTCGGGCTACTGAGCCTCCAGCTACTGGCCGGTGAACTGCCCGGCGCGCTTCTCGGCGAAGGCCAGCCTGCCCTCCTGGGCGTCGCTGCTCCCGCTGGCGCGGCTCTGGGCCGCCCATTCCGCCTCGACCGCCGCACGCAGAGAGAGCCCGGTGGAGCGCAGCACCTGGCGCTTGGCGGCGAGCAACGCGAGCGGCGGCGCTTGCGCCAGTTCGCGCGCGAGCTCCATCGCCCGGGCCTCCGGGTCATCGACCAGCTCGTTGCCGAGGCCGATGCGCACGGCCTCCTCCGGTCCCACCTCGCGCGAGGTGAAGAACAGCTCGTTGGCCAAGGCCGGGCCGACGAGCCGCGGCAGGAACCACGAGAGCCCGCAGTCCGGCCCCAGCGCACGGCGCACGAAGACCGTGAGGAAGCGCGCCCCCTGGCCGAGGATGCGCATGTCGAACGAGCAGGCCAGCGCCATGCCGCCCCCCGCCGCCACGCCGTCCACGGCCGCGATCGTGGGCTTGTCGAGGTCGGGCATAGCGAAGGCGATGCCGGTGACGCCCACCGCGTCGTTGCGTTCGGCGCGCGTGGGCACGCGCGGTGTTTCGCCCTCGGCCGGGCCGCTGACATCGGCGCCGGAGCAGAAGCCGCGGCCGGTTCCGGTCCCCACGACGGCACGCACATCGTCGTCGGCCTGTAGCATGCGGCCGAGTTCCATGATCTCGTAGAAGGTCGGCGTGCGCATGGCGTTCAGCTTTTCGGGGCGGTTGATGCGCCACCGTGCCACGCCATCGCTCACGTCGACGACCAGGTCTTCAAAGCCGCTGTAGTCCATCGCTCCACCTCCACCGAGGTATCTAGCACGCGGCACGAAGCACCTGCAACGAAGCCCGCAACGGGACAGCAAGAAGGCAGCAGAACGGCAGCACGAGACAAGGCGATGACCGGCACGACCCACTCGCTCACCGTCGGCGCCGTCGAGATCATCTCGATGCCGGACGGCGCCGGTCTGGCCGGCGGCCCGCTGGATGTCCCGCCGAGGCACGAGCGGGGCAGCCCGCCAGAGGGACAGTCGAGCGTTGAGCGCGAGCGCTGGTGGGCGCTGCGTGACGCCTACCCGGAGATGTTCGACGAGCAGCGTCGCTGGCACATCCACAACGGCTGCTACCTGTTGCGATCGCAGGGGCGGACGATCCTCGTCGACACCGGCATGGGCGGCCGCGCCTACTGGCGCTACGGCGACATCGTCGGCGTGCTGCCGCGCTCCTTCGAACAGGCGGGCGTCGAACTCTCCGATATCGACACCGTGCTGATGACGCACGGCCACCCCGACCACGTCGGCTGGAACGTCACCCCGGACGGCGCCGCCGCCACCTTTCCCCGCGCCCGTTACATGCTCCACGAGGCCGACTGGCGCGAGTTCGCGACGCTGGCGGCCGACGGCGGGCGGCGCGATCGCATCCCCAATTACGTCGGACGGTCGCTGCTCCCGCTCGAGCGGCTCGGCGTGCTCGACCGCTTCGACGGCGAGCCTGCCCTGACCGACGAGCTGCGGCTGATCGAAACGCCCGGCCACACGCCGGGCCACGTCAGCGTGCTCATCGCCTCGCAGGGGGAGCGCGCCGTGATCACCGGCGATGTCTTCTCGAACCAGGTCTACATCACAGAACCCGAGCTGGAATTCACCGCCGATTTCGACGTCGAGCAGGGCAAAGCAACCCGCCAGGCCTTGCTCGAGCGCATCGAGGCGGACGGCATGTCGGTGGTCTCAGGCCACTTCGCGGAGCCCGGCTTCGGCCACCTCGTGCAACTCGAAGGTAGGCGCTACTGGCGGGCGCTCTAGGCCCTGTACGAGCCGGCCGGCTACGAGATTGAGCTGCGCAGGCCACGGCCTCTCCAACCGACAGCAACTCGTCATCGTCAGTCGGACCCTTACACCGGCGCTCGGTAGCGCGTCAGGCTCGCGCCAGTACCGTCGCGACGAACCCGATGTAAAGCACGAGCAGAACCGCGCCTTCGATGCGGCCAATGCGATAGCGCGGCCAGGCCAGCGGCAGCAATATCAGCGTGCTGAGCACGAGCGCGGGAAGCTCGAACTGGTAGAGGTCCTGGCCGACGTCAAGCGAGACGAGGCCGCTGGTCAGGCCAATCACACCGAGCAGGTTGAAGACGTTGGAGCCGACCACGTTGGCGACGGCGATCGCGTGCTCCTTGATGCGGGCCGCGGCGACGCTGGTCGCAAGCTCCGGCAGGCTCGTGCCGGTGGCGACGATGGTCGCCCCGATCGCCGTCTCACTGATGCCCGCCTGCTCCGCGATGCTGACCGCGCCGCGCACCGCCTGGTCGGCGCCGAGCGTCAGCCCGGCCAGCCCGACGACCAGCAACCCGCCCTCGGCCCCCCGCGCACGTAGCGTGGCGGCGATCTTCCGGGTCACCTCGGAAACCTCGTCCTGCGTGGCCGCCGCGGCATCCGGAAAGAGCCGCGGCGAGATCACGATGAAGGCCACCAGCCCGGCGAACATCCCCAGCCCCTCCAGCTGCGAGACGTTGCCATCGGCCGCGAAGACGACGGTGGCCACCGTGGCGCCGGCCAGCACCGGCATCTCCCATCGCAGCAGCCGCCAGTGCACCGTCATCGGCGCCACCAGCGCCGAGACGCCCAGCACCAGCGCGACGTTCGCGACGTTGGAGCCAAGCACGTTCCCCACCGCCAGGCCGGAAGAGTCCCGCGTCGCGGCGAAGAGGCTGACGACGAACTCCGGCGCGGAGGTGCCGAAGGCGACGACTGTGGCCCCGATGATCACGGGGCTCAGGCCGAAGGAGCCGGCCAGCGTCGCCGCCGAACGGACGGTCAGCCACGCCCCGCCCATGAGGACGGCGAGCCCGATCGCGATCTGGAGAAAGTCGAGAAACACGGACGGAGCATAGGGCGCAACGGCGTCGCGGGCGATGCTCACGCCGCCACTGGCCGTCGCTGGTCCCGGGCCGCCGCCTCGTTGACGGCGGTCTGAGCAGGCTCATAGGGTGCGCGATGATCGACCGATGCGAGATGGGGGTACCCGTGACCGAAGGAACCGTTGGCGTCGCGCTGCAGATGCCCGATGCCGCCGCCGCCGTTGACTCCATCATCGCCGCGGAGCAGGCGGGCGTGCCCGCCGTCTGGCTGACGACCGGCGGCACGCAGGCCGACGCGCTCATGATCTTCGCCGCCGCCGCCATGCGCACGGAACGCATCCAGATGGGCAGCGCGATCATCCCGACCTGGCCTCGAAACCCCGTCTTCATCGCCCAGCAGGCGATCGCCATCGAGGCGCTGGCGCCCGGCCGCCTGCGGCTGGGGCTGGGGCCAAGCACGAAGGCGGCGATGCGCCCCTTCGGCGTCGACTTCCGCCAGCCGCTCACGCAGCTACGCGAGTACCTGTCGGTGCTGCGCCCGCTGCTGCACGACGGCGAGGTCGACTTCCAGGGCTCGTTCGTGCGCGCTCGCGCCCGCATTGCCAGCCCCGTCGACACCCCGGTGATGGCGTCGGCGCTCCAGCCCGGAGCTTTCGAGCTCTGCGGCGAACTGACGGACGGCGCCCTCAGCTGGGTCTGCCCGCCCGAATACCTCGTCGAGCAGGCGCTGCCGGCCGTGGCGCGCGGAGCGGCGGTGGCGGGGCGCGATGCGCCACCGCTGATCATGCACGTTCCCGTCGCCGTCTGCGAAGACCCGGAGGAGGTGCGCGAGGCGGCTCAGCGCCAGGTCGGCGTCTACGCCCGCTTCCAGTTCTACGGCGACATGTTCGCCGCCGCCGGCTACCCGGACGCGGCCGATGGGCTGAGCATGGACCTCGTCAACTCGCTCGTCGCGCACGGCAGCGAGCAGCAGGTCGCCGACCGGCTGCTGGAACTGCTCGACATGGGTATGGGCGAGGTGATGGCGATGCCGCTGGTGACCGGCGGCGACCAGCAGGGCGCGTTCGACCGCGCCTGCGCCGCCGTCGCCGTCGCCGCCTCGCGCGCCGCGTGAGTTGGTCCCGGCCTGCGGCGGTGCAGCCTGCCGAGGAGACGCGCACACGCACGCTGGACGAGCTGCTCCCGCCCTACCGCGTGGTGCTGCACAACGACGACCACAACGCCATGGACCACGTGATCGAGGCGCTGCTGAAGAGCATCTCCAACCTCACGCGCAAGCGGGCGAGCGAGATCATGCTCGAAACCCACGAGCGCGGGCAGGCGACCGCCGCCACGTGCCCGCTGGAACTGGCCGAGCTCTACCGCGAGCGGTTGGAATCGTACGGCCTGACCGCGACAATCGAGCGCGCCTGACTCGCCTCATGCGCAGCCGCGAACTCTGATGCCACCACTCGAACGCCGACCACGACGCCAGCCCAACTGCGACGCCAGGTGGGCGCGGTTCGACGTCGTGCGCGAGAGCAGACACTTCACGCCGTAGCGTTTAGGCCCTGGCTCCCCATTCGCTAGCGGCGGGTTGTCTTCCGTGCCTTCAGCGGGCGCATCCCCAGCGCCACGCGGCGCTCGTTTGCCGCCTTCAGCACCACGCCTTCCCGTTCGAGCAGGCGACCGAGCGCCGCCGTCGAGACCTTCAGGCGCCGCGCGGCATCGCTCACCCGCCACTCGACGGCGGCGAGCAGGTCGAAGAGCGCCGCGATGGCAGGCAGGAATCGCTTGTCCCTCCGGCCGAAGCCGCTCGTCAGCGCTTCCGCGAGCTTGTTGGGAGGGGCGTAGGCCTCCAGCGCAACCGGCGAGCGCAGCGTGAGCGCGAGCGTGGTGCGCAGCCGGCGCAGCGCGCGGGCGCGGTTCTCGTGCTGGGATCGCGACTCGGTCGCCACGGCCGCGAGTCCGCTCGGGCCGTGGCGCAGCCGCACGGCGGACTCGGTGACGTTGCGCTTCTGGCCGCCCGGTCCGCTGGCGCGGAAGCGGTCGAACTCACACTGCGCGAAGAGCGCCTCGTCGTCGAGCGGCAGGAAGTCGCGCCAGGTCGGCTGATCAGCCATCACCGTTCGCCCGTCGTTCGCCCGCGCTGGCCGGTCGCTCGCTCACAATCGAACCGTAGCACGAGGCCGGGCGGGAGCCGGGCCGGGGCCGTCGCCCCGCGCGCGAGGGCCGGTTGCTTCCCCGGGACGGGTGCTGCGTCCTATCCTGACTGCCCCGGCACAAACTGGGAACGGAGCGGGAGCGAGCGATGCCAGGAGCGCAGATCGTCGGCGCCACCGGTTATGGCGGGCTCGGCATGATCGAGCTGCTGCTCGGCCATCCTGAGTTCGAGATCGCCTCGCTCGTGGCCCGCGACGACGCCGGCCGCCGCATCGACGAGGTCTACCCTCACCTCACCGACCGCTGCGAGCTCACCGTGCAGGCGCCCGTCGACGACGTGATCGGCTCCGGCTGCGACGTCGTGATCTTCGCGACGCCGGATGGCGTCTCGCAGGGCTACGCCGCCGCCCTGACCGACGCCGGCATGCGCTTCGTCGACTATTCCGGAGACTTCCGTTTCGGCGACACCGCCGCCTACGCCCGCTACGCCGATGCCCACCCCTCGATCGGGGACGCCGGGCACGATGCCGCCGCGCTGCTCGACCGCGGCCAGTTCGGTGTGCCTGAGCTGTTCGGCGACCGCATCGTGGAAGCGCCGATCATCGGCAACCCCGGGTGCTTCGCCGTCGGCATCATCCTCGGGCTGGCCCCGCTCTTCGCCGCCGGGCTCGTCGAGGGCGGGACCGTCACCGTCGACGGGCTGACCGGCTCCTCCGGGGCGGGCAAGAAGCCCTCGCCGCTGCAGCACTTCTCCCACCTCAACGACAACGTCGTCCCCTACCGCGTCTTCACCCACCAGCACGTCGTCGAGGCTGAGGAGACGCTCGCGGCCCTCTCCGGCGGCGAGGCAAACGTACACTTCGTCCCCCACCTGCTGGGCACGACGCGAGGCATCCTCAGCACCATGCACGCCGCCCTCACCGGCCCGGCGACGCGCGATGGCCTGCTCGACCGTTACCGCCAGTTCTTTGACGGGCACCCCTTCGTGCGGGTGCTCGACGTTCCGCCGACGCTCAAGGGCACCCTGGGCTCGAACTACTGCGACATCTCGCTCGAGGTCTCGCCGGACGGCAGCCGGATGGTGGCAATGGCCTCGATCGACAACCTGCTCAAGGGCCAGAGCGGCAACGCCATGCAGAACCTCAACCTGATGTTCGGCTTCGATCAGACGGCCGGGCTGGGGCGCCTGCCGCTCTACCCCTGACGGTCAGCCCTCGGCCGGGCCGTCCGCAGCCCCCTCCACAGCCGGCTCGACACCCTCCGCGTCCCCGTTGCGCAGCCGCCCGGCCAGGCCATCAACGCCGGCCGCGGTGGCCAGCAGCAGCAGCGGCGCGACGGTCAGCACCGCTCGCACGCCGACGATATCGGCGACCACCCCGAGCACGAGCAGCGGAATGATCGCCAGCCCGTCCTTCATCGTGCCCAGCAGCGCGAAGGTGCGGCCCTGCACCGCCAGCGGCGCCGTCCGCGAGATGTAGGTCTGCGTGGCCGTCGCCGCGAGCGTGAGGCCGAAGCCGACGAAGATCGAAATCTCCGCCGCCAGCTCGACGCGCTCGCCCACCAGTGGCAGATCGACGACCGGGAACCAGGGCAACCACTCCCGCAGCTTGTCGACAAACCCGAGCGCGCTCATCGCCGAGGCGACGATCGCGAACCCGAGGATGGCGACGATGCGTTCCCGGAACACCCTGATCGCGATCGGGGCGACCACAAGCGCGACGAGCAGTCCCAGCACGGCCGGCGAGAAGACGTAGAGCGCGTTCGCCGGATCGACGTCCAGCACGTCGCGTGTGTACTGGGGGCCGAGCACCCCCAGGATCACGCTCATCGTCGCCGCCAGCGCCGCCAGCAGCAGCATCCAGAGCTGCGTGCGCTCGGTCAGCAGCCAGCGAACCGTCTCCAGCGTCGACATCCGTGCCTCCATCTCGGGCGCGACCGCGCCCGGGCGGCGCCGCTGGGGACGGAGGTCGAAGACGCGCGTCGCGGAGAAGAAGAAAAGCAGACCGGCGATCACCGTCACCGGGTCGACACCGAAGACACGCACGATCAGCGGTGCGAGGATCGCCTTGCCGATCACGTCGCCACCCGATGACGCGAGCGAGAGGAACGAGGTGGCCGAGGCCAGTTCGTCCTCGCTCGCGACCAGCGGCACGGCCGACGCTTCCGACGGCTGCGACACCTGGTGCAGGATGCGCACCGCGAAGAGGATCCCCAGCAGCGAGCGGAAGTCGGTGCCGAAGAAGCCCGGGATCAGGATCGCCAGCGCCCCCATCAGGACGTAGGCGCCGCCCAGCGCCACCCGCTTCGGCAGCGCGTCAGCCACGATGCCGCCGAACATGCCGAGCAGCACACCGGGCAAGAGATAGGCGACGCCGAGCAGCGCCGCATCGATCGCCCTTCCGCCGGCGCGAGCGCTGGCGATCAGCGCGCTATAGAGCAGCGCCTGCAACGCGATGTCGGTGAGGAAGCGCGACGCCAGCAGTTGCTGGAACTGCGTGTTGCGCGCCACCGAGCCGGGGGGCAGGAAGAACCACAGCACCCGGAAGACGCGCGCCTGCCCGCGGTCGACGGCGTCGTCCAGCCGCTGCAGGCCGCCGAGTGCCGGCTCATCGAATTCGGGGCCGAGCGTCATGCCCACGATGGTAGCGGAGCGAACACCCGGCGCGGCCGGCCGTTGTACTGATCGCAACCGACCCCAGAAACCCGAAAAGAGAGGACGAAGCGATGTCAGGACAGATCAAGCGAAGCAGGTGGCCGCGTCTGGTGGTGCCCGGGCTGATGGCCGTGGCGCTCGCGCTGGGTGCAGCCTCGACCGCCTCCGCCAGCGGCCTCCCGGCCGGAGACGCGGTGCCGCAGGCCGCCCACCTCCCGGCGCAGGAGGGCGAAGACGGCGACAACAACGGGCAGCCCGGAAACGGCCGGCCTGACCGCGAGGGCCGTCACCCCCGCCCGCGGATCCGCCACGCGGTCCCGCAGATCGCCAACGCCATCTGCGAGAACCAGGGCCTGTTCACGGACACCGCCGCCCTGCCCACGCTGTGCGCGCTCTACCAGGGCGACGTGCTGTCGGACGGTGCGAAGCGCGGTCTCGCCGGGGTGATCGTGAAGTACGTCAAGGACTCACAGCCCGAGGCCTTCAGCACGCTCGTCGAGACGCTCGACATCGAGCGGCCCGAGGGTGAAGACGGCGACCAGCGGCCACCGTTCGGACGCGGCCGCGGTCGCGGCCCCGGTCAGCAGGGCCCCGGTCAGCAGAATGGCTTCGGCCAGGACGGCCAGCCCCAGAGCTAGCTCCGAATAGCCCTGCGGCGAAGGTGAACGCCCCTGACGGGGGCGTTCACCTATTCGTCCACCGGTGCGCGAGCCTATCGTGAAGGCGGCGAACGAATTCCGGGAAGTTTCGTTTCACTCTATGGAAGCAGTCAGCCGGTGAGCGCCAGCGCCTCCGACAGCGAGCAGGCGCTCACCGCCCTGGTTGACCGCGCCCGGGAGGGCGACGCGGATGCCTTCGGCGCGCTGTATGACCGCTACCAGCCGGAAATCCTGCGGTACCTCACGCACCAGCTCCGCAACGCCGACCTGGCGGAGGACCTGGCACAGCAGGTGTTCCTCAAGGCCTGGCAGGCGATCCCCCGCTACCAGCATCGTGGCGTCCCGTTCAAGGCATGGCTCTATCGAATGGCTCGGAACCAGGTGATCGACAATTTCCGCAAGCAGCGGCCCACCACCGACCTTGAAGGTGTCGACCCGGCAGTCGAGCCCGAGGCGGAGGAACGCGTGCTGGCGGCGGAGCGTATTTCGCGCCTGCGCGCGGCGATGGACCGGCTCTCGCCGGACCACTGCGAGGTGCTGGTGCTGCGCTTCCTGATGGAGAAGTCCGCCGCGGAGATCGGCGCCGTGATGGCGCGCAAGGAAGTGACCGTGCGCGGGCTCCAGATGCGCGCCCTTCGAGCGCTGCGCAAGGAACTGGAAGCGATCGGAGGGATGCCATGAGCGACGCGCGCTTCGTCGACGTGCTCGAGATCTGCATCTCCGACATCGTCGCCGGCCGTCGCACCGTGGCCGATTGCCTGGCCGAGTGGCCGCAGTTCAGCGACGAGCTGGCGCCGCTGCTCGAGGCGGCAATGGCGATGCGCGAGCAGCCGGCCGTCGACGAGCGCCCGCCAGATCCGGCGCGACGCGCACAGTTCATGGCCGCGCTGCGTGAGACGCCCCAGCAGTCGCCACGCCCGCGACCGCTGCAGGCCATCGGCCGCCTCTTCGCCGGCGCCCTCACGCTGCCCGCGCTCTCCCTGCCAGGACTGGGCCGTGCGGGCGTAATGGCTTCGGCCGCGGCCGTGCTCGTGGTCGCCATCCTGGCGGGGACGCTGGTGCTCGGCCGGGGCACGACCACCGCCTACGCCTCGACGGTCACGATCTTCAGCGGCGACGTCGAGGTGCTCGACGGCGATGCCTGGCAACGGATCGAGGACGGCGCGATTGTTGACGAGGGAGCGCGCCTGCGCACCGGAGCCGGGGGCAGCGCCGTGCTGACCTTCGCCGATGGCAGCACGGTCGGCGTCGAGGCGGAGACGGAGCTGCTGGTTGAACTGGTGCGCCTGAACGGCAACCGCCGCATCCTGCTCCAGCAGTTCTCCGGCCGGCTCTGGAACGATGTCGTCTCCGATGAGCGCAGCGGTTCGCTTTACGTCGTGCGAACACCGGACGTCACCGTCACCGCCCAGGGCACGCTCTTCGAAACCGCCATCGCGGGCGACGAGACCACCGTCAGCACCTCCGACGGGCTGGTGGAGGTCGAAGCGGGCGACGAGCGCACCTTCGTCGCCCCCGGTGAAGCCACCAGCGTGAAGCGCCGGGGCGGCATCGGGCCGGTGCAGGCCACCGCCGCCACGGGACGCGTCTTCGCGCTGACGGTGAACGCGCCGTTCGCGGCGGCGATCGTCGCGCCCGATGGCAAGGCGACGGGCGTGCGGCCGGACGGCATCACCTTCCAGCAGATCGCCGGCGCGGCCACCTCGCACCCGTCACAGGGATCCCAGCTGCTCGAGTTGCACCGGCCGACGCCCGGCGCCTACCAGCTTCACCTGCGCCGGGTGGGCGAGGGCGATGGCGAGGTCGTACTCACGCTCGGCAACGGCCGGGAAGTGCTCGTCCCCGTCGAGCGTCTCGGTGACGCCGTGCGCGTCGAGCTGAAGGTCGAGGTCGTCGACGGCCACATGCGGGTCACGCCACTCAACGTGCGCTCGGTCGGGGCGCATGAGCGCGGCGCCGCCCGCGTCGTCGTGACCGACGCCGCGCAGCGACGCGCCAGGCCGCCCGGGCCGCCCGGTCCCCCGCGCGACGGCGACGAGCAGCGCGAGCAACTGCCCCCGGGGCTCCAGAACCGCGCCCTCGACAAGCTGCGCGAGCGCCTTCAGAACGATCCTGATGGCCGCCTGCACGAACTGCTGCAAGGCGAGTCCGGCAGAGCGCTGCGGGAGCGCCTGGAAGAGCGCGCCCGCGGACGTGGCAACAGCGATCGCGAGGAGGGCGGCCGTTGAGCCCCGGACGGCGCTGGCGGCCCCGCCGGCCCCCGGGGCCGGGATGGCGCCGGTGGTCGCGATGGCACGGGTGGCGCGGATGGGGCAGGCGGCGCGGGCGGCCGGGAGAAGGGCGGCGACGCCGGAACAGGCCGCCCCAGCCGCTAGGCCAGTGGCAGTGAGCCCGGTCCCCCACCTCCCTCACTACTGCGCTCGCTGAAGCGCTCGAACCCGTCGGTGTCCTCGGTAGCGAGGAAGAGACGGCGCGCCGGGTAGTTGATCGTGATGCCCTCGGCGTTCAGCCGGGCGTGAATGCGCTTCACCATGACGTGAGTCACCAGCCCGACCTGGCGTCGTGTCACCGCTCGGATCTTCATCAAGAAGTCGATATTGGAGTCGCCGAAACGCTGGAAGCGAAAGATCGGCTCGCCGCCGACCGCCTCGTCCAACTCGTTCACGATGCTGCGGAGTTCCTCCAGGCAGACCTCTTCGACCCGCTCCAGGTCCTCCTCGTAGGCCACGCCGCAGGTGATGGCGGCGTCCACGGGGGCGCCGGCCGCATCGAAGTTCGTGACCGTCGACTCGGCCAGTGTCGAGTTAGGGATGATGATGATGTTGTTGTCGAAGGTGCGAATGCGCGTCGCGCGGAAGCCGATGTCCTCTACCCATCCCGTCGGACCGCCCTCGATCTCCAGGAAGTCGTCGACGCGGATCGAGCCGTCCGAGAGCATGTAGGAGCTGGCGAAGACGTTGCTCAGCAGCGGCTGCAGCGCCAGCGCAACGGCGATGCCGCCGATGCCGAGCCCGGCCAGCAGCGGGCTGATCGAGATGCCGAGCTGATCGAGGATCACCATCGCGCCGATCGCGAAGAGCGCCACGTTGAGCACCCGCCGGATCATCGGCAGCGACTTCTGGTCCCAGTCGGTCGCGGTGCGCTGCGCGATGCTCGCGCCGTACCAGGTCAGCAGCACCGAGAGCAGCCGCTGCGCGGTGATGATCGCCAGCACCATCGTCAGCGCGACCCAGGCGCGCTCGATCGTCGTGCGGTGGTCGTCGAGCACCGAGAGCGTCCGCAGCGCCAGGAACGCGCCCTCGACGAAGATCAGCGCCAGCAGCGGGAACCGCAGCGCCCCGACGACGTCGTCGTCGAGGTCGGTCTCCGTGGCGTGGGTGTAGTGGTGGACGACGCGTCGCAGCACCGCGGCGGCAAGGCGGGCGAGCACGATGCTGCCCACGAAGATACCGGCCGCGATCAGCGCCTCGATCGCCTGATCGTCCGAAATCGTGAAGTCATCCATGTCGGTCTCCCCGGGCCACGCCCGACTGAATCGTAACGGAGCGCGCGATGGCGGTCAGCGGCGGCCGCCCCGACCAGTCGGGGGACGATGGCAGGCCTGCCCGGCGCTCGATATAATCCCGGCTATGTTTGCCACAATCGGTCACACCTTTGAACTGATCAAGATGAGCTGGCGCGTCTTCCAGAAGGACCGCGAGCTGATCTTCTTCCCGATCATGTCCGCGTTCGCCATGATCGCGGTTGTCGGTGCCTTCGCCCTGGTCGCCGCCTCCACCGGCACGTTCGACCGCATGGAGGCGGTACAGGACAAGGTGCCCGGCGCGGAGATGTCGGCGGCCGACGTGGTGATGGGCGTTCTGATCTTCTTCTTCACGACCTTCATCGGCATCTTCTTCAACGCGGCGCTGATCGCGGCGGCGCTCGAGCGACTCCGCGGCGGCGACCCGAACGTCGCGTCCGGGCTGAGGCATGCGATGCGCCACATCCACGCCATCATCGGCTGGGCCGTGATCGCGGCGACCGTGGGGCTGCTGCTGCAGCTGTTGCGAAACCTGGCCCGCGACCGTTTCGGGTTCCTCGGCGAGATCGCCGTGTCGGCGGTGGGCGGCGTCTGGGCCTATCTGACCTTCTTCGTCGTGCCGGTGCTGGTGGCCGAAGGCCTTGGACCGATCGAGGCGTTCAAGCGTTCGAAGTCGATGTTTACGAAGACGTGGGGGCGGCAGTTCACCGCGTCGTTTGGCTTCGGTCTCGTCTACCTGCTGGCGGTACTGATCGCGCTGATCCCGACGGCGATCATGTTCTTCATCCACCCCATCCTCGGCATTGCCGTCGGAGCGTTCCTGTTCGCCATCGCGCTCGGCACCGTGGCGGCGATGGAGGGTATCTTCAAGGCCGCCCTCTACGAGTACGCCAACGGCGAAGCCCCGATGGAGTTCGACACCCCGACCCTCTCCGGCGCGTACCGGGCGCTCTAGGCGCGCTCGCTCGACTCTCCCGGCAGTGACTGCTACGGGACGTCGGCCGAACCAATGTCGATCGGGCCGTTCGAGGTGCGGATGCGCAGCGTCGCGCCGCCGCCGGCGATGCGGCCGCGCAGCACGCCCGGGCCGCGCACCGGCTCAAGCACCGCGTAACGCGAGCTGATCACCCCCGCCGTCGTCTCCGCATCGAGCAAGAGCGAGGGCTGCCCGGTGAGACGGACGGTGACCGACGAGTTGGTGGTGGTCAGCTCGTTCGAGCTATCCGGCTCGATCGTGCCGTAGTACCGCACCGCGCCGTTGCTGGTCTCGATCGTCACCGGGCCACCGCGGTGACCGGTCACCGTCACATCCGCACCGGACGTCCGCAGGTCCAGCGCGCCATGCTGGCCCTCCACCATCACGGGCCCGTCGCCATTGCGGACGGTGACCGCGCCATCACCGCCGAGCACGGTGACGGAGCCGTTCCCGGTCTCGATCGTGCCGCCCCCGATCGGGCCCGCTTCGATCGTGACGTTCGTCTCGTCCGCCTGCACGCGGTACGCCGTCCCCGGCGGCACACGCACCGTCAACTCCGCGCCGCCTTCGCTGACCAGCGAGAGCAGCGAGCGCTCACGCAGCACCTGCACGCGGACCACCGCGCCGTCGGCGGTCGCCGTCTGCTCGTAGCGGTCGGCGTCGTAGCTGCCGGTGACGACCACCGCGCCCGCCAGGGACGCGCCGATCGTGACGTCCGCGTCGTCCACCTCCACGACGAGCGTGACCGGACCCTCGACGGCGAAGCGGCGATCGATCGCACCCCGGGCGCCCTCGCGACAGGCGGTGAGCAGCAGCATCGCCGCGATGACCAGCAGGATGACGCGCGTCAGGCGCACTCCGTTCAGTCCGCGGTCAAGCGTTGCGAGTGGTGAGGGCGCGCAACTGCCAGCGCCCCGCACTCAGCTCCCGGGCCTCGAACGCGCGCAGCGCCAGCGCGGTCAGCAGCACGAATGCGCCGATCAGGACGGCAGCGTGCCAGAGCACGGGGCCATCGAACAGCACCGTCGGGCCGTCCGCGTAATAGAAGGGGCTCACGAAGTGCAGCGGCTCGAGCGTGTCGTTGAGGTTCGAGACCGAGTTCAGCAGCCAGACGGTGACCGTCTCCGCCGCCACCAGACCGCCGGCGACGCCTCGTGACGGGGTCACGGCCGCGACCAGCAGCCCGAGGCCAGCGCAGGCGAGCATCAGCGGCACGAGGCTGAACATTGCCCGCACCAGCACAAAGGCGGGGACATCGAGGTCGATGATCAGTGCGGGAATGAGCAGACCGATCGCCCCCGCGGTCGCGATCAACAGCGCACCGGCAACCAGCCCGCCTGTGCGCCCCAGGAACAGCCGCCGCCGCGATAGCGGCTGCGCGAGCACGAGGTCAAGCGCGCCTCGCTGTTCATCGCCCGCAAGCAGAGCCGTCGAGGCGACGACCGCATAGATCGCGACGATCAGCGGCACCAGGCTCATCAGCTCGGTGGTCAGGAAGGCGCGGGGGTCCCCGAAGTCGAGCTGCTCGGAGCCGAAGAAGGCAAGGTAGCCCTCCGGCATCTCCAGGTCCGCAAACGTGTCCTCAAGCATCGGGAAGAGCGAGACGATCAGCGCGGCGTAGAGGCCGACGCCGACGCCGTACGACAGAACCTGCCAGCGCAGGCTGAACAGCGTGTGGCGCAGCACCGCCATGCTAGCCTTGCCCTCCCGCGGCCGCGTCCGCGGCCGTCCCCGGGGACGCATCGCTGGAATCAGGCTCGTAGTAGGACATGAACAGCTCCTCCAGGCTGACCTCGTGCGTCTCCAGGTGCGTCACCCGGAAGTTCGCCAGGCACTTCACCAGCGCGTCCACCCCGGCCACCAGCTCAAGAACAGCCTCCGTGCCGTCGTGCGAGACGACCGTGACGTCCGGCAGCCCGTCGAATGCGCCGGCGGGAGGCGCGGTCTCAAAGCTGACCAGGAATCGTTGCGGCGCAAGCCGGCGGCGCTCGGCCGGCACCAGCACGTCGATCACCCGGCCCTCCCGCAACATCGCCACCCGGTCGCAGACCTGTTCGACCTCACCGAGGACGTGGGAGGAGAAGAACACCGTTCCGCCCTGCTGGGCGATCTCCCGCAGGATCAGTTCCACTTCCTCGCGGACGAGCGGGTCGAGCCCGGTCGTCGGCTCGTCGGCCACCACGAGCGGCGGCTCAAACATCAGCGCGAGCACGATGCCGACCTTCTGGCGGTTGCCGCGCGACAGTGCGCCGATGCGCCGTGTCGGATCGAGCTGCAGCCGCTCGATCAGTTCGTCGCGCCGCTGCTCGTGGCGCGGGCGCCCGCCGTTCCCGCCATCCGCCCCGCGCAACGACGCCATCAGCCGCAGGAAGGCGTGCACGTTCATGTCGTCGTACATCTGCGGGTCGTCGGGCAGGTAGCCGATGCGGGCGCGCACCTCGATCGACTGGCGCTGCGTGTCGAAGCCCAGGATCTCGGCGCGACCGGAAGTGGGCCGGATCAGGTCCATCAGAATGCGCAGCGTCGTCGTCTTGCCCGAGCCGTTCGGGCCGAGGAAGCCGAAGACCTCGCCTTCCTCCACCGTCAGATCGAGCCCGTTCAGCGCCACCACCGGACCGTAGTCTTTCGTCAGTTGCTCGATGCGAATCGCGTGCATGGGTCGGCGACCAGACGCTACTCGTCGGCGAGACTGGCGATGCTGTCGCGCGCCGCCTCGAACTCTTCGGGCGTGTTCACATTCTCGAACGAGCGCCCGTTAACGTCGACGGCCGACCACTGCTCCGGCGTGACGCGGTCGGCTTCGAGCGCATCAGAGACCGCCATGATGCGCCGCACCCCGGCCGCGATCTGCGCTTCCAGCACCGGCAGCGCGTCGCGCCGAAAGGCGCTGCACAGCGGCTGTGGGCGGCCGCCGTACATCGGCACAACGAACCGACGCCCGGCCGCCAGCCGTTCGACGAGCAGACGCAACAGCGAGGGCTGGAGGAACGGCATGTCACAGGCCACGACCAGGGCAAGGTCGTGGCTCGCCCGGCGCAGCCCGGCGGCGATGCCGATCAGCGGCCCCTCGCCCTCGATCGCGTCTTCCACCACCGCGATCGGGCGCGCCGACTCGACCGCCGGCAGGACCTGCTGGTGCGAGCGGACGACCACGATCTCGGCTGCCACCTCCGAGAGCACCATGACCGTGCGCTGGAGCAGAGGCACACCGTCCAGCGCCATCGACGCCTTGTCGGTCCCCATGCGCGTCGACCGGCCGCCGGCCAGCACGATCCCCGTGACATCGATCCGTGCTGGCACGCTGCGGTCCCCCTGCGTTGCCGGGCCTCCCGAATGTCGCGATCATAGCTCCCATGGACCTCTGGGACGCCCTCGACCTCGACGCGACGGCAGGTGGCCCGCCCGTGGTTGCGATCGTCGGCGGCGGCGGCAAGACGGCACTGCTCTACCGCCTCGGGCGTGACGCGGAGGCCCGCGGTCTGCGGGCCGTGCTGGCGGGCACGACGCGGTTCACCGCTGAGGCGCGCGGGCGCATGCCGCCGATCGTCGGCGCGGACGACGCCGCCCTCCCGCCCCTAGTGGAGGCGGCGCTGCGGTCGTCGCCGGTCGTCGTCGCCTCCTCCGGGACCGAGCCGCAGGGGCGGCTGGCCTCAATCTCCGTCGAGACCGCAGAGGTCTTCGCCGCCTTCGACGGCCTCGGTCTGCTCGCGCTCGAGGCGGACGGCAGCAAGATGCTCCCCTTCAAGGCGCCGGCGGAGGGTGAACCGGTGGTCACACCCTCCGCGACGCACGTCGTCACCGTCGTCGGCGCAGACGCCATCGACTGCCCGCTCGACGAGCGGCACGTGCACCGACCGGAGCGCATTCGCGCGCTCGCCGGACCGGCAAACCCGGCCGACCTCGCGACTTGCAGCGTCGAACTGATCACGGCCGTGCTGGCGCACCCCGACGGCGGCCGCAAGCACGTCGGCGGCCGGCGCTTCGCGGTGCTGGTGAACAAGGCCGACCTCGCGCCATCGCGGGCGCGCGATCTCGCACTCGTACTGCGCGACGCTGGCATCGAACGTGTCGTCATCGCCTCCTTGCGCGACGAAGCTGAGACCGTGCGCGAGCTGCTGACCTGAGCGAGAGCCCGAGGAGCGCCCGGAAAGTGTGCGTCGGCGCACTGAGGGGGCTGGGAGCGGACGCTACGATCGATGCAGCGATTCAGCCCACCACGAGGAGCCACCGATGTCCGACCTCAGCGACTTTCGAGCGTCGAAGGACTACTTCTTCCGCCGGGACCACCAGGCGCCGCTCACCCCGGCCCAGCAGTCCTCGTTCAA
>JASLOV010000313.1 GCA_030745285.1 Dehalococcoidia bacterium
CGCTGCCTTACATCTTCGGCATCGGGCGCAAGACCGCAGGGGACATCCTCGCCCAGACCAACATCGAGCCCGACCGCATGGTGCGTGACCTCACGGACGACGAAGTGGTGCGACTGCGCGCCGTGATCGAGGGCAGCCACCTGGTCGAGGGTGACCTGCGGCGCGAGGTGCGACAGAACGTTCAGCGCCTGATCGAAATCAACTGCTACCGCGGAGCGCGCCACCGTCGAGGACTGCCCGTGCGCGGCCAGCGCACGAAGACGAACGCCCGCACCAGGCGTGGCGCAAAGCGCGTCGTCAGCGGCAACCGCAAGGCTGCCGTCCGCAAGCACTAAAACACCAGGAAGGGCTACTGATCGCTTATGGGCAGGTCTCGGACACGCCGCCGTCGCGAACGAAAGTCGATCCCGCGCGGGCGGGCATACGTGCGTTCGACGTTCAACAACACGATCATCACGCTCACCGACCCGAACGGGAACGTGGTGTCGTGGGGCAGCGGCGGCACGGCCGGGTTCACCGGCTCGCGCAAGAGCACGCCCTATGCGGCCCAGCTGGCGGCGGAGACCGCGGCCCAGCAGGCGATGGAGAACGGCATGCGCGAGGTTGAGGTGCTGGTGAAGGGCCCGGGCTCCGGCCGCGAAGCCGCCATCCGCGCCCTTCAGGCCACCGGCCTGCGCATCGTCTCGATGCGTGACATCACGCCCGTACCGCACAACGGCTGCCGGGCACGCCGGCGTCCCAGGAACTAGCAGCAACGACCACCCACCAGCAGCAATCCAACAGCGCGGAAGCATCAGAGAAGACCGAGGCTCAATGGCCCGATACACCGGCCCCAAGTGTCGCAAGTGCCGCCGCTACGGCGTTTCGCTGTGCGGGAAGGCGCGCTGCGCCATCCTGCGCCGCCAGGCCCCACCCGGGCCGCGCCCGCTGCGTCGCCGCAAGATTTCCGACCGCGGCCAGCAGCTGATCGAGAAGCAGAAGGTGCGCTACGCCTACGGCATCATGGAGAAGCAGTTCCGCCGCTACTACGAGCGCGCGTCGAACCGCTCCGGCGTCACCGGCGAGGAGCTGATGAAGCTGCTCGAGCAGCGTCTCGACAATGTCGTCTACCGCCTCGGCTTTGGCACGACCCGCAACCAGGCGCGCCAGCTGGTCACGCACGGGCTGATCGCCGTCAACGGCAAGAAGCTCAGCATCCCCAGCGCGAACGTCAAGGTCGGCTCCGAGATCGCCTTCTCTGACCGAGGCAAGCGCTCCGCGTACCACAAGATCCTGGTCGAGGAGATCGGTTCGCGCGAGGTCCCCGGGTGGCTCGAGCTGAACCGCGACACCGTGGCCGGGCGCATAGTCTCCGAACCGGGCGCCGGCGATTACGAACCGCACTTCAATCCGAACGCCGTTGTGGAGCACTACTCGCGATAGAGACATACCGAAGCACGGCCCGCACGGGCGGCCCGTGTCCCTCATCGAACGGTTCAACGCAAGCGCCTGCGAGGAGATAGTCCTTGGCTTCAGACCTGCTTATCCCTGAATTGAACCTGGACGTCCAGGAAGAGGACTACGCGCGCATCGTCGCCGAGCCGCTGGAGGCTGGCTTCGGCACGACCGTTGGCAACGCCCTGCGACGGGTGCTGCTGTCGTCGCTGCCCGGCGCCGCCATCACCTCCGTGCGCATCGAGGGCGTGGACCATGAGTTCTCGACCGTCGAGCACATGCAGGAGGACGTGACGGAGTTCCTGCTGAACCTGAAGGAGGCGCGCCTGCGTGCCTTCTCCGACCGGCCGGCGCGCCTCTACCTGGAGGCCTCCGGTGCGGGCGATGTCACGGCCGGCCAGATCCAGGCGACCGCCGACTACGAGATCGTGAACCCGGACCTGCACCTCGCCTCGCTGGACCATCGCGACGCGTCACTGGTCGTCGACATCAACGTCGAGTCGGGTCGCGGCTACCTGCCCGCGACCGTCACTGAGGGCTTGCCGATCGGCGTGATCTCGGTCGATGCGGTCTTCACCCCGGTGCGCCGCGTGAACTACCGCGTCTCCAACACCCGCGTCGGCCAGGACACGAACTTCGACCGGCTGGAGCTGGAGATCTGGACGGACGGGTCGATCGACGGCGAAGCGGCGGCATCGATGTCCGCCGAACTGATGCGGGAGCAGCTGCTGCCGTTCTTCCGCCTTGGCCGGCCGGACGTGCCGGCCACGAATGAGCAGCCCGCCATGGCGCAGCAGCCGGCCGACGGCCACGACACGCCGATCGAGACGCTCAGCCTTTCCGTGCGGGCCTACAACTGCCTGAAACGCTCCGGCCTGATCACGGTCGGGCTGGTGCTGGAGAAGTCCGAGGAAGAGCTGCTGGCGCTCCGCAACTTCGGCGAAAAGTCGTACGAGGAGCTGCGCGACAAGCTGGTCGGGCAGGGCTTCCCCGTCCCCCGCATCGAGTCTCGCCGGGGCTCCACGCTGGCATCGTCGGAGCCGGTCGCGGCAGCCGTCGAGACCGCCGCGCCGGCGGCCACGGCCGAGGCGACGGACGACGACGCTGACGGCAACGATGGCGTGGGCGCGCTCGGGCAGGCGCTGATCGAGGCGCTGAAGGAAGCCGGCGAAGACCCTTCGGAACTGGTACAAGAATAGCGGCACAGGACGAGCTGGCAGGGGAAGAGCTGGCACCGGAAGAGCTGGCACGGGATGAGCTGGCACGAGGAGTGACCGATGCGACATCGTAAGAGCGGCCGCCGTTTTGACATGCCCACCGACCAGCGGCGGGCGATGTTTCGCAACATCACCACCGCGGTGCTTGAGCACGGGTCGGTGATGACGACCGAGGCCCGGGCCAAGGAATCGCGCCGCTTCGTGGAGCGCATGATCACGCTGGGCAAGCGCGGCACGTTGCACGCGCGGCGACAGGCGCTGGCCTTCGTCGACGACCCCGATGTCGTGCGCGTGTTGTTCGATGAGATCGCCCCGGAGTACGCGGACCGGCCGGGTGGGTACACCCGTGTGGTGAAGCTGGTGCAGCGCAAGGGCGATGCCTCTCGCATGGCGCGGCTGGAGCTCGTCTGAGCGCCATGACCCGTCCATGACCCGGACTACGGACATTCCCCAGCCGATCTCTCAGACGAGCGTCCGGCGTCGCGTTGCGCTGCTGCTCGAATACGACGGCACCCCGTTCAGCGGCTCGCAGTCGCAACGGAGCGGGCGCA
Organism: Dehalococcoidia bacterium; assembly: GCA_030745285.1. Lineage (GTDB taxonomy): Bacteria > Chloroflexota > Dehalococcoidia > UBA2979 > UBA2979 > SHYR01. The sequence continues at coordinate 3,203 of JASLOV010000313.1, forward strand.
CGGTCCAGGACGTGTTGGAAGCTGCCATCGTCGAGTTCACGGGCGAGCGGCAGCGGATCGCCTTCGCCGGCCGGACGGACGCCGGCGTGCACGCGCGGGGGCAGGTGGCGACGCTCGATACGTCGAGCGGACATGCCCCGGCGACGGTGATGCGTGCGCTCAACCACTACCTGCCGGAAGAGATCGTCGTACGCGCGGCCGCCGCGGTCGCAGCCGGCTTCGACCCCCGTCGCGCCGCCCGTTCGCGCCGCTACCGCTACGAGGTGGACGACGGCGGTGAGCGCGCCCCGTTGCGCCGCCATCGCGCCTGGCAGCGACGTGAGCGCCTGGATGTCGCCGCGATGGCGGAGGCCGCGGAAGCGCTGCCGCGCGGCGTGCAGGACTGGGCGGCCTTCGCCGGTCCGGTGGCCGAAGGCTACTCGACCGTGCGAGAGCTGCTGGATGTTGACGTTCGGCGCTGTACGGCTCGCTGTCTGGCGGTGACAATGGAGGCGACCGGTTTCTTGCCGCATCAGGTGCGCCGCACCGTGGGCGCGCTGGATCGGGTCGGCGCGGGGAAACTCGGCATCACCGAATTCGCGCGAATGATCGACGGGCCGCCCGCGAGCGCTGGCCCGGTTGCGCCCCCCCAGGGGCTGACGCTGATGGCGGTCGAATATCGCCCCGGCACACTGAACTGGAGCTGTGCGCACGAGGCGCAAGGCGGGACAGCATGACGACGAAGACCTACCGACTGAAGGCGGCGCAGATCGACCGCAGCTGGCACGTGCTCGATGCGGCCGGGCGTCCGCTGGGGCGGCTGGCCTCGGAGGCCGCCCGCCTGCTGCTGGGCAAGCACAAGCCGGACTACGAACCCCACCTGGCGATGGGCGACTTCGTCGTCGTCGTCAACGCCGCGCATGTGCGTCTCACCGGCCACAAGGCGGAACAGAAGGTGTACTACCGGCACTCCGGTTACCCTGGCGGGCTGCGCGAGCGCAGCTTTGAGAAACAGATGGAGATGGACCCGCGCCGCGTGGTCGAGAAGGCCGTGAAGGGCATGCTCCCCCACAACTCTCGCGGGCGAGAGCTCTTCCGTCGCCTCAAGGTCTATTCCGAGTCGGATCACCCGCACACCGCGCAGGTGATGGCCGGCACCGGCGCTCGCGCGCGCAAGCGCGCCGCGCAGGAGGAGGCCGCCGCGCTCACCGCCGCGAAGGCGGCGCCCGCGGTCGAGGCTGCCCCAGCAACCCCCGCAGCAACGCCCGCAGCGGCACCAGTAGCGGCGGAGACTGCCGCACCCGCCACCGAGCCTGTCGCGGCTGGCGACGACACGCCGGTGCGCACCGGTGCGCTCAGCCGCTGGCTGCGCGAAGAACTTGATCAGGAGGCAACGCGCCTGGGCATCGAGATCGAGCCCGACTGGAAGAAGGGCGACGTGGTCGCCGCCATCGAAGCACACCGCGCCAGCGCTGAGGGAGACGGGTAGCCGATGACTCAGGAGCACTACTACTTCGGTTTGGGCCGGCGCAAGTCGGCGGTCGCTCGCGTGCGGCTCTACCCCGGCAACGGCACCGTCGTCGTCAACGGCAAGCCGCTGGACGAGGTGATCACGCGGGCCTCTTCGCGTCAGGACGTGCTGCGCCCCTTCGTCGCCACCGACACCGCCTCGCGCTTCAACGTGCAGGTGGTCGTCAAGGGTGGGGGCATCGAGGGCTGGGCCGGCGCGATCCGCTTCGGCATCGCCCGTGCGCTCGTCACCGCCGCCGACGGCTACCGCCGCCCGCTGCGCTCCGAAGGGCTGCTCACCCGGGACGCCCGCGTGAAGGAGCGCAAGAAGCCGGGTCTGAAGCGTGCACGCAAGGCTCCGCAGTACACGAAGCGATAGCACGAACCACTCGCAGCAAGCTCAACAAGAAGCAGCGCCCGATCAGGGCGCTGCTTCACGACCGCCCATGCCGTCCAGTCGTTGCCGGTGGTGAAGGCTAGAGCGTGACGCCGGCCAGTTCCTGGCCCACCTGCAGCGCCTCTTGTAGCTGTTCGGTGGACGGCATCTCCGCGTGGACGCGCAAGAGCGGCTCCGTGCCGCTGAACCGCAGCAGCAGCCACCAGCCGTCCTCGAGCGTGAAGCGGAAGCCATCGAGCGTATCGCGCGAGGTCACCTTGATGCCGGCGACCTCGGAAGGAGCGGCGTCAGCCACGCGCTGCTGGATGTCGTCGCGATCGTTGGCGCGCATGGTGATGTCGACGCGGCCGTACTCGTGCGGCCCGACCAGTTTCTGCAGGCCGGCGAGCAACTCGGAGGGTGTCTGCTTCGTCTGTGTCAGGCAGTCGAGCATGTAGAGGCCGGAGAGCACGCCGTCGCGTTCCGGGAGGTGACCGCGGAAGCCGAAGCCGGCGGACTCCTCGCCCGCCACCAGCGCGTCCAGCTCCGTCATCTTCGCGCTGAGGTGCTTGAATCCGACGGGCGTCTCCACCAGTTCGCAGCCGTAACGCTCGGCGAGCTTGTCGACCATGCGCGTGGTGTTGATCGAGCGGACGATCGAGCCGCGTTCGCCGCGAACCTCAAGCAGGTAGTAGACGAGCAGCGCGAAGGTCTGCAGCTGGGTGACGAAGCGACCGTGCTCGTCGCCCATCCCGAAGCGATCGCCATCGCCGTCCGTCGCGAGCCCGATCGCGAAGTCGTCCTGCGCGAGCAGGCCGAGGAACTCGCCGAGGTTGGACGCGATCGGCTCCGGGGCGCGCAGGCCGGGGAAGGACGGGTTGCGCTCGCCGTGCAGCTCGCGGACGCGGGTGGAACCCTCGGCCAGTGCGGCGGCGGTCCAGCCGGAAGCCGCACCGTACATCGAGTCGACGAGCACGCTCATGCCGGCGTTTCGGATCTCCTCGATGTCGACGAAGGAGCGAATGCGGCCGAGGTAGGACGGCGCGGGGTCGAAACGCTGGATGGTGCCGCGCTGCTCGGCATCGGCTAGTTCGACGCGCTGCACGCGGCCTTCCGCGAGCACGCCGGCGGCGAGCCGTTCCAGTTCAGAGGTGACGGTCTCCGTGGCGGGCGCCCCGGTCGGGAGCTTCACCTTGAAGCCGTTCCAGCGCGCGGGGTTGTG
>JASLOV010000314.1 GCA_030745285.1 Dehalococcoidia bacterium
GCCGCGGGCTCTGCCGGCTCGGCGTCCGCGCCCTCGTAGCGGAAGAGCACGCCCGGTGCGCCCGAGGCTGCACTCGATGCGCGGTATGCATCGCCTGCGTCGTCGAGCGCGAAGGTCGCGCCGGTGAGGCCGTCGAAGTTGAGCGCGCCGGTGGCGAGCAGGTGCAGCACCGACTCGGCATTGCGTTGCTCGGTCCAGCGGACATAGCCGGCCGGGTAGTCGTGCCCGCCCTGCTCGTACTCCGGGTCGTAGCGGCCGGGGCCGTAGGAGCGGGCGATGCGCAGTTCGAGTTCGCGTCGGTACATCAGCTCTCGGTCGATCTGCACCAGCACGTTCCCGACGACCACGATGCGGCCGCGGTCGCGCACGAGCTGCGCGTAGTCCGTCAGGAGCGACTCATCCCGACTCGCGGCGGTGACCACCAGTGCGTCCGCCCCGCGACCATTCGTGCGTTGCTCGACGTGCTGGCGTGAGAGTTCGGCGGTGGGATCGAAGGCGGCGACGCCGAGCGCTTCGACGGCCGCTCGTCGCTCGGCCGACGGGTCGAACGCGAGCACCTCGCAGCCGCCGGCACGCAGCAGGCGGCAGGTGATCTGACCGATCAGTCCGAGCCCGGCGACGACCACCGTCGCCCCCAGCCCGGCGTCAGCCTGACGCACGCCGTGCATGGCGACCGACGCGATCGTCGCATAGGCAGCGTCCTCGAGCGACGCGCCCTCGGGAAGTGCCGAGCAGAGGCGGTGGGGCACGGCAATGTAGTCGCCGTGAGAGGCCTGGTCGCCGCCGCAGGCGACGCGGTCGCCGACGGCGAACCCCGTCACCTCGGCGCCCGCCCGCTCCACGCGCCCTGAGGCGCTGTAGCCCATCGTCGTCCACTCGTCGAGGCGGGTCCGCACCTTGCCGACGGTTGCCTTCAGCCCGTCGCGGCCGACGCCGTCGAGCACGCTGCGCACGAGGTCGGGGCGCCGCCGCGCCTTGGCCAGGAGGTTGCTGCGAGCAAAGTCCATCTTCGCGCCCTCGGTCCCGACGCTGACCGCCGAGTAGGCAACACGCACGAGCAGCTCACGCGGCCCGATCTGCGGGACCGGCACGTCGATCACGCGCAGTTCACCATCGCGCCCACGCTGGACGAGTTGCTTCACGTCACCCCGCCCCGTCCCCGAACGACCTCGTTCGGCGCGCGCCCACCATCGTGCCGTGCGCGCCTTCCCGCGAGACTAGCCAGCGGGCGCTGGCGGCGGCGAACCAGGCGTTGTTCCGCAGAGTCCGCAGCCCCAGCCGTCTCGGCTCCTGTATCGTCCGGTAGGCCCACTCCAGGCCGAATCGCCGAACGCGAGGCGGGACCAGCCGCCGCTCCCCGGCAACCACGCTGAACGAGCCGCCGACGCCGACCCGCACCGGCGCCGCGATGCGGTCGCCCCAGCGCTCCAGCCAGAGTTCCTGCCGCGGGCTGCCCAAGCCGGCGAGCAGAATGCGCGCGCCGGAGGCGGCGATCCGTTCCAGCACGCCCTCGTCGTCCTCGAAGAATCCGTGCTCCACGCCGGCAAGTTCGATGTCGTAACGCCGCTCGATGCGCGAGGCAACCGCGGGCGCGACCTCGGGCTCGCCGCCGAGCAGGAACACGCCTGATCCGGCCACGGGGTCGCGGAGCAGTCGATCGACGAGCATCACGCCGGACGCGTCGCGCGGAAGGCCGTGTACGCCGGCCAGCCTGAGCAGGGCCACCATCGACATGCCGTCCGGCAGACAGACCGTGGCGTGTTCCAGCGCCGCACGCAGGGCGGGATCGCCGGCGGCGAGACGTGCCTTGTTGGCGTTCGAGGAGAGAATCGTGACCGGCGCTCCGTTTTCAGCAGCCGACCGCACGAGCGCAACGACAGACTCGAGCGCGAGTGTGTCGACGGGCACGCCGAGCGCCCGATGCCTGCGCCAGGCGGAGATGGGGGCAGGGGAGACGGAACTGGTCATTCAGCTCATGACTTGAGGGGGCGCCCCCGAAACTGTAAACCGTGTAGGGAGAGTGTAGCCGAGCGCAGATGTGCGTCCGCAACCTAGAGGTGCCAGGCTCATGAGCAATCGCTTGACGGTCACCGGGGCCGGTCGGATTGGCCTGCCACTGGCGGTGCTGGCCGCGAAGAGCGGCTACGAGGTAGTGGCCGTCGATCGCGACCCCGATCTCGTGGCGGCGATCGGTGCGGCAGCGGTGACCGGGCAGGAGCCCGAGGTCGCGGAACTGCTCGATGAAGCGGTCGCGTCCGGGCGGCTCACGGCCAGCACCGAACCGACCGCCGCCCCCCTGCAGGTGATCTGCGTGCCCTCGCCCCTGACGGCGGACGGTCACGCCGACCTCGCGGCGCTGGAAGAGGCCGCCGAGTCCGTCGGGAGCGTCCTGCGGGACGGCGACCTGGTGGTCGTTGAGACCACCGTCCCCGTCGGCACCACCGAGGGCCTCGTGCGGACGGCGCTGGCGAAGGCGTCCGGGCTCGCGCCTGAAAGCATCCGCGTCGCATATAGCCCGGAACGCCTGCTGCCGGGTCAGACAATCGCGGAGCTCATCTCGAACGCTCGGGTGGTCGGCGCGATGACGGATGCCGATGGAGCCGAGGCCGAGGCGTTCTACCGGTCGTTCGTGCAGGGTGAGGTGATCACGACGGACACTGCGACCGCCGAATTCGTGAAACTCTCCGAGAACGCCTACCGCGACATCAACATCGCGATCGCGAACAGCCTGCTGCTCGTCGCGCGCGCGAGCGGCGTCGACGTGCACGAGGCGCGCCGCATCGCGAACCTCCACCCTCGTGTGGAGCTACTGGCGCCGGGCCCGGGAGTGGGCGGGCACTGCCTCACCTCGGACCCGATCTTCCTGCTCGACGGGACGGAGGGGCCCGACGGCGAGCTGATCGCATCCGCCCGCTCAATCAACGACCGCATGCCCGCCGTCGTCGCGCAGGAGATCGATACGCTGACGACGCGACGCCCGAGCACGGTGCTGATCCTCGGCACGGCGTACAAGGCGGGCGTGGGCGACGAACGCGAGAGCCCGTCGCTCGCCCTCGGCGTCGAACTGGAGGCGCTAGGGCACCGGGTGCTGTTGCACGACACCGTCGTCCCGCGGGGCGACGATCTGGCGTCGATGGTGCGCGATGCCGACGTGCTGGCGCTGCTCGTCGCCCACGACGCCTATGCCGGCCTGCATGACCAGCTCGGACAGGCGTCGGACGGCCTCATTGTCTACGACGCCACCGGGACGCTCGATGCCGCTGACTGGACCGCGGCCGCCCGCTTCGGAGCGCTGGGCCGGCCACAGATCGCCCCGTAGCCCCACGGTGGCCGGCGAAGCCGTTTCGCCGCTCGACGACGTTCGTGCCGTCCGCGTCCGTCTCGGTGAGTTGCTGGCTGCGCGACAGTATCGCGGCGCCGACCCGTTCGACGCCCTCGCCTCGCCGCT
>JASLOV010000315.1 GCA_030745285.1 Dehalococcoidia bacterium
TACAACCAGCTGCGACCGCACAGCGCACTCGGCTACCGTCCACCGGCGCCGGAAGCGGCACCCGAGCCCATCACACCGGGACGGCTCGCACCCGTTCTGGCTCTAACTTAGGAAGTGGTACAAAGACCGCGGGCAGGTCAGGGGATCATGATTCTCGAGCGCACAGTCTTCAAGGCGAAGTACGGACGAGACGATGAGCTGGTTGCGTTGCTCAAAGAGGGCAACGAGATGCTCGCCAAGTACGACATCGCAGCGCAGCGCATCCTTACGGACATGACCGGCGAGTTCTTCACCGTCGTGATGGAGACCGAGGTCGCTGACCTCGCAACCTACGAGGCGTCGCGCGAGGCCTTCCAGGACCCGGAGTTCGGGCCCTGGTTCCAGCGCATGATGGACCTGGTCGAGACCGGCAGCCGCGATTTCTGGAACATCGTCGAGTAACCGGCCACCTCGCGCCGGCCGGATCCTACGGGGCCTCCGGCAGCGCCCGCAGTTCCGCCGCCAGCGCGCGTCCCAGCGCTGCCTGCTCGCGCGCCATCGCGCTGCACTGGCCGGCGTAGCGCGCCGGGTCCAGCAGCTCGTCGATCTGCTCGGGGCTGAGGCGGTCGCGCAGCTCGTGGCTCTCCAGCAGCAGCTCACGGAACGTCTTCTCACCGGTTGCGGCCTCCTGAGCAGCGTCATAGACCACGTCGTGCGCGCGCTGACGCCCGATCGTCGCACCGAGTTCGAGCATCAACGCCTCCGACATGATCATGCCGCCGGAGAGGTCGAGATTGCGACGCATGCGCTCCGGGAAGACGCTCAGCCCGGCGATCAGCTGGTCCAAGCGGGCAAGGATGTCGCCGGTGAGCCCGGTCGCGTCGGAGATGGCGCGCCCCATCATCACGCTGGTCGTACGGTCCGCCTCGTGCTCGGTCTGCATCGCCTCGAGCGCGAGCGGGACGATCGAGCGCAACTGGGCGGCGGCGGCCATGATGTCCTGGCTCAGCTTGGGGTTGCGCTTCTGCGGCATCGTGCTGCTGCCGACGGTGCCCTCCGAGATCGGCTCTTCGACCTCGCCGAATTCCTGCTTCATCAGCGTATAGACCTCGAACCCCACCTTGCTGCACGTCGCGGCGAGCATGCCGAGCAAGGTGATGTACTCCGCCTGGTGGTCCGCGATCGTGCGCGACGGCACCGGCATCGGTCGCATGCCCAGGCGCTTCGCGTAAAGCGCCTGCAGCTCGAACGCCTGATCGCCGAACGACGCCATCGTGCCGGCCCCGCCCCCGAGCATCGCCACGAACATCCGCGGCTCCGCCGTCCGCATCCGCTCGACGTGACGCGAGAGTTCGTCGATCCAGCCCGCGACCTTGAAGCCGAAGGTGGCCGGCAGGGCGTGCTGGCCGTGAGTGCGGCCCGGCAGCAGGTCGTCCGCGGTGCGTTCCGCCAGGTCGGCCATCGCCTCCAGCACGCCAGAGAGCTGCCCGAGGAAGATGCGGTGCGCCCGGCGGACCTGCATCAGCTGCCCGGTCTGCGTGATATTCTGCGTGGTGGCGCCCCAGTGGACGTAGCCGCCGGCATCGCCCTCGCAGATGCGGTCCAGCTCCCAGATCACCGGCACCAGGCCGTGCCCGGTGACGCGCAGGCTCTCGACGATGCGGTCCCGGTCGAGCAGTTCGACGCGGGCTTTGCGCTCGATCTCCTCCGCCGCCGCCTGCGGGATCATCCCCAGCTCGGCCTCCGCGTGCGCCAGCGCAACTTCGACGTCGAGCCAGCTCTGCCAGCGTGCCGTTTCCGTGAAGAGATCGCGTACGCGGGGGTCCGGTACTCGCAGCGCCGTCGGCTGTTCCTGCATCGCTCACCTCCAGTGCCTTCTCGTCCGCGTTGCATTCTAGCGGCCCGTCGCTCCGCTGCCCTACACTCACGACATGACATCGAACGCTGCGCGCAGCGAGGTCGATCCGCGCGACGTGCTCCGTTCCGTCGATTGGACCGACGCCACGGCGATCACCCCCGTCGAGGGTGGCTGGGACAACCTGATCTGGCGGTTCGACACGGTAGAGGCGCCGCCCACGCGCTGCGCCTTTACCGCCTCAGCGACGACCTCGCTGAGCTTGCCCGGCGGTCGGCCTGGGAGGAGCGTACGCTCGGGGCGGCGGTCTCGGCGGGCCTCCCCGTGCCCGCGATCGAGGCGTCCGGTAGCTTTGAGGGAGCGCCATTCACAGTCCAGCAGTGGTTGCCCGGCCGTCCCGTCGTCGCCGCCATCGAGCGCGGTCCGTGGTGGATCTGGCGTCTGGGGCGCAGCTTCGGGCGGCTACAGGCGCAGCTGCACAGCCTGTCGCCGGAGGAGATGCGACGGCCTCCCGGTTCCTCGTGGACCGGCGACCTCTCGCCGCTGGACGAGCCAGCGCTGATCCCACTGGCCGAGTCCGTCCGTGAGGCGGCAGTGGAAGACGCCTTCTGCCACCTCGACTTCCACCCGCTGAACGTGCTGGCGGAGCGCGGACGCATCAGCGCTCTGCTCGACTTTCCCAACGCCGCACTGGCCGACCGACGCGCCGACCTGGCGCGCACGCAGACCATCCTCGAGTGCGCCCCAGTACCACCGGGTCCGCTCTCGCCGCTCGTTCAGTTCCTTCGCGGGCAGTTCCTCTCGTCGTGGCGGCGCGGTTACGAAGCCGAGGCCGGCTCTCGCATCTTCCCGATCGAGCCGATCTTCGCCACCTGGGGTGCTGCGACGTTCTACGCTGACCAGAAGGGGGCCTATGAGGAGGCGCGCGGCTGGGGCGGGGGCAGCGATGTCGAACGCGTGCGCCTGTACCTGATCGAGCGCATCGTCGCCGCCGGCTTCACGCCCGGCTCCAGTGATCCGGGCCGCACGGCCGGCACCGGCTAGACCGACATCAGCACGTTCGCGCCCGGAATGGAGGCCGATCGCCCGGTCTGTGACCGATCCTCCCGTCATCCGCCCCATCCGAGGGCCGCGTATGATGCCCGTCGCGGGCACGGAGGGGACCGATGGCCCAGACAAGACCCATTCCTGAGCATGCGGGGGAACTGACCGCGGCCTGGCTCACGGAGTCGTTGCGGTCGGCCGGCGTGATCTCCACATCCGCGGTCGAGGGCTTCGAGAGCCGCACCCTCGGCGAGGGCGAAGGATTCCTCGGCGACCTCGCCCGGCTCTCGCTGCGCTACGACCCGCCGGAGGACGGCGCACCCGCGACGCTGATCGCGAAGTTCCCGACGGCGCAGCGCGACAACCGCGCCGCCGCCGACCTGTTCCAGGCCTACGATCGCGAAATCCGCTTCTACGACGAGCTGGCCGACGACGTGCCGGTGCGGAAGCCCCGGCTCTACTTCAGCGACATGGACCCTGAACCTCGTGGCGCCGGCGCGGTTCGTAAGCTGCTCACGCTGCTACCCGCGCGCCTGGCGCTGCGTCTGATCGACCCGCTCAGCCGCGCCGGCCGGCCGCGACGCTACGTGCTGCTGCTCGAGGACATGGCCCCGGCCCGCGTCGGCGACCAGGTCGCCGGCAGCTCGCTCGAGGACACGGAGCTGGCGCTGCGGAACCTGGCGGTGATACACGCCCGGTTCTGGAACGACCCCCGCATCGACTCGATCGACTGGATCGCCCCCGTCAACCAGGACGCCCGCATCGCGCAGGCGATGTTCGAGCAGGCCCTCCCGTCGTTCCGGAAGGAGTACGCGGCGCTACTGCCGCCGCGCGCGCACGAGATCGGCGAGTGGCTGCTCAGCCACGGCATCGAGGTGATGGACCGCCTCGCCCAACCGCCCTGGACCCTGCTCCACGGCGACTACCGGCCGGACAACCTCTTCTTCGGCGACGGCAATCCTGATGGCGATGGCGATGGCGGTCGCGGGGGAGGCAACGACTTCTCGCTCTGCGTGATCGACTGGCAGCTGGTCGCCCAGGGCTCTCCGCTCTACGACGTGGCCTACTTCATCCTCTGGAGCGTCAACCCGGAGCACCATGGCGAGATCGACCGCCTGTTGCGGATGTACCACGCCACGCTGATCGAGCACGGCGTCAGGGACTACCCGTTCGAGCGGGTGGAGCGAGACTACGTCCTGGCGCAGCTGCTGATCCAGCATCGCGGCATTCTGATCGTCGGCCAGCTCGATCTTTCGCACGAACGCGGCCAGCAACTCGTGCACGCGACGCTCAAGCGCACCGCTACGAACCTGCCGATGCAGGACCTCGACACCGTCCTCGATTAGCTCACCCGGCCGGGGCGGGCCGGCTGGCGGCTCAACCTCAGGCGACGGCAGCGCGATACATCGAGGCTTGCGCGGGGTCGACGACCTCCGCATCGAGCCCGGCCGCAAGCGCCGC
>JASLOV010000316.1 GCA_030745285.1 Dehalococcoidia bacterium
TACAACCAGCTGCGACCGCACAGCGCACTCGGCTACCGTCCACCGGCGCCGGAAGCGGCACCCGAGCCCATCACACCGGGACGGCTCGCACCCGTTCTGGCTCTAACTTAGGAAGTGGTACAAAGACCGCGGGCAGGTCAGCTACGCGCGCACAACTGTGGCTGGTCACTTCCATGCGTTCGCGAGTGAATTCGCTCAGCGAGTAGGAATTCGGGGCTAGGCGTGAAGAAGCGCGAGAACCACGAGCTGCTGCTCGATGTGGCGCGGCTCCTGCGAAAGCATGGACCGGACGCGTTCGAAGACCTCGCCACTTGGCTCTCCTCACCGCGCGGCGCGGACCAACTCGTGGAGGTCCTGATGTCGGCTGCGGACATTGAAAGGGCGCGAGGGACTGTCGACTCTCAATATCGGAAGAGGTCCTCGCCTTGGCGTGTTGCCCTCGACGATGAGGAGCCCGAAAAGATCGCCTTGCTCACCCTGTTCTTCGAGCGCCTTCAGGCGGAGGCTGTTCTGCCCCGGATGATCGACGTCCGTCGCTTCGTCAGTGACCTGGCGCTAGAGCCGCTTGCTGCGACGTCTCGGAAACAAGCGATGCCCCAGCTCATGCGTCAGCTTGTCGCGCTTCCAACCGACGAACTCAAGGTTCGGCTGGCCGAAGTCACAGATGCGAGCGAGGGCGAGGCGGGGCTGCGAGGATGGAGCGACGTCATCAGCGGAAGATGACGAGGGGCCGCAAGTGACCACACGTGACGTCACCCAGTCTGGGGTTCTCCGGGCGATCTCTGAGTTTGACCGGCTGGGTCGCGACGCGTTCCTCGATCGATATGGCTTCGGACCCGCTACCGACTACTTCCTGGTCCACGACGGGCGCGACTACGACTCAAAGGCGATAGTCGGAGTCGCTCACGGATTCGATCTCCCGGACAAGGGCACGCTGTCCGCGGCGGACTTCTCCGGGGGAGACGCCACCGTTGCAAGGCTTCTGCGCGGTCTTGGCTTCGAGGTGCGCTCCCCGAAGAGGAACCCTCCTTGGTCGCACGACGAACTGGTGCTAGCGCTGGACCTTTACCAGCGCCTAGGCATGCCGTCGAAGAGTCATCCAGAGGTAGTTGAGCTGTCGCGGATTCTGAACTCACTGCCCGCCCACCCGGAGCGGCCAGACCGGGGGCGATTCAGGAACGTCAACGGCGTCGCGCTCAAGCTCGCGAACTTCGCTCGCCTCGACCCCAACTACCAGGGTGTGGGAATGACTCGAGGCGCGAAGCTCGAAGTCGGAGTCTGGGACCAATACCCGGCGACGAGGACGAGCTGCGCATGGCGGCGCAACGAGTTCGCGACGGTGTAGCGATACCAGACGCCAAGCCAACGCGACAGCTACGAGTTAGCAGCGTGCCGATCGAGGCACGTCACCAAGAGACCTACACAGCCACAGTCTCAGAAGGGGAGGTCGAAGCGGTTCGGCGAGAGCAGGAACTCGTTGAGGCCTTCGACGTGTTCCTGCGCGACGCGGGGCACGTGACCAGCCGTCATCGATACGAAGCCGGAGACGTTCGCATGTACTCCGACTTGTTCGATGACACCGACCAGGTCCTCTACGAGGCGAAGGGCCGCCTCACCCGCCAGGCTGTCCGCATGGCCCTGGGACAGCTGATCGACTACGGCCGATTTGAGGACGCGGGCGTACGCAGCGCAGTCCTCCTACCTCGGAGGCCCGACGACGACTTGTTCGCACTGATCGAGGCTGGTGGGGTCGGAGTTAGATGGCGAACCGAGATGGGGTTCGAGTCTCAGTGGCTCTGACTGGCTGGGCCCCGCTCGCCTGTATGACGTAGCCGGGACCTAATTCCAGTCCCCCCTCGTCCTAGGAGAGCGGGCGAAATAGATCTTCGCTCAGCTCCTGGCCGAGCGAGCTGTCCGCCCGGCCACAGCACCTGTCCCGCGTGGTCAGAACGGCCCCCGGAGCGCGCTCCTCCCGAGCATTCGGCCGAGGGAGTCCCAACGGGTGGGGGCAGGTAGTGGTATGGATGATGGCGAGGTGGGGGCGTGCGCCCCGGTCGGGTGGGTCTCCACTTCCGGATCCTGCGGGACCGGCGAGGTGTCAGATCGCCGCAGCTCGACTGGCGGCGGCCCCTCAGCCGCCCTGGGACGCTAGCTCCGGCTGCCAGTAGCGCTCGATCTGCCAGAGGGCGGGTCGGTCGAGACCCTCCTCGCGGAACGTCCCGATGATGGTGAAGTACTCCTCCTCCGAGAGCTGCGTCCACCGCGTTTCCCGCCACAGTCGTAGATGCGCCGCGGCGAATGCCGTGTCACGACTCAGCGCCTGCAGCAGTACGCGATCGACGGGCGGGTGAGCGAGGCGCGCGAACGGCACGTCACTCGGGGCACCTGTCACGACCATCGCCTTCAGATAGATGGCGATCGGCTTGGCTGTCCTGCCGTATGTCGCATCGGCGACGCCGATCGCGTCCAGGAACACGCAGGGCGGGGGGGACTGCGCACTCTGCGCGACGGCGCAAGCGTGCGAGCAGCATCCGAACCCGTGGCTGCTCGACAAGGCCGAACTCGTGCCGGTGGCCTTCAAGGCGATCCAGGAACTGGTGCGACGCCTCGAGCGGCTGGAGGCGACGCCGTGACTCTGCCGCGGGACGCGTCGAGTATCCCGAGCGCGCCGTTCGTGCGCGAGCTCGGACCGGTCGAGTGGGCGGCGGTCGAGGCGGTGACGAACGGGCTGGCCACGGCCGAGCAAGGGGTGGCGCAGGCACGGTTGGAGCTGGCGGCGCTGCGGCGTCGCCGCGCCGCAGTGCTCGACGCGATCGGACTGGATGCCGAGGAACTCTACCGCTTCGAGTCCGACGGCGAGGATGGGGCGCGGGTCTTCGGCTCGACCGGCGGCGAAGACGGTGTCTCGGGGGTGGCGGGTGCCTCGGGCGGAGCGGGGCGTCCTGGATGATCGCCCGCGCGGAGATTGTGGCCTTCGACGCGGGCACGCACTCGGCGACGCTGCGCTACGCCGGCTCGCGCGCCGGCACGGTGGCCGGCGTGCCGGTCTCGGCCGCGATCGCATCCGGCGACATGGTCGTCGGCGAGACGGTCGGGGTGCTGCTCTTCGGTGACGGCTACAACCCGGTCGATGCGCTGGTCGTGGGCGTGACTGCGCCGTAGCGCCGGCCCCGGTAGCCTCCTCGCTCGCGATTCGAACGTCCGTTCGCTATACTGGCGGCTGGTGGGGCCGAGGAGGCGCGGTGACGGAAGAGCGTGAGGGCCCGCTGACGCCGACGAAGACGGACGACGACCTCGAAGCTGAATCAGCTTCGGAGGGGTTGCGGCCGCGTCGCTTCGACCGCTACTTCGGCCAGGAGACAGTCAAGGAGAACCTGGGGATTGCGATCCAGGCGGCGCGCGCGCGTGAGGAGCCGCTGGACCACGTGCTCTTCCACGGCCCGCCCGGCCTGGGCAAGACGACGCTGGCGATGATCGTGGCGGCAGAGATGGGCGTCTCCATCCGCATCACCAGCGGCCCGGCGGTCGAACGCTCCGGCGACCTCGCCTCTCTGCTCACCAGCCTGCAGCCGGGTGACGTGCTGTTCATCGACGAGGTGCACCGTCTGCCGGTGGCGGCGGAGGAGGTGCTCTATCCGGCGATGGAGGACTTCTCCGTCGACATCATCCTCGGCAAGGGGCCGAAGGCACGCGACGTGCGGCTGAAGCTCAATCGTTTCACGCTCGTGGGCGCGACGACGCGCTTCGCGCTCGTCTCGCAGCCGTTGCGCGACCGCTTCGGTGCGACCTACCGGCTCGATTTCTACGACGTCGCCGCGCTCTCGCAGATCGTGAAGCGCTCGGCGGGAGTGCTCGGCTGCGACATCGACGACGGCGGCGTCGAGGAGGTCGCGCGACGGTCGCGTGGCACCGCCCGCATCGCCAACCGGCTGCTGCGTCGCGTGCGCGACTTCGCGGAGGTGGAGGGCGACGGCCGGGTGACGCGGGCGCTGGCCGGCGGCGCGCTGCAGCGACTGCAGATCGATGAGTTGGGGCTGGACGCGATGGACCGCGAGCTGCTGCGGGCGGTGATCGACCGCTTCGCCGGGGGCCCGGTGGGGCTCGACACCCTGGCGGCGGCGATCTCCGAGGAGCCGGACACGATCATGGATGTGTACGAGCCGTACCTGCTGAAGATCGGCTTCCTGCAGCGCACCCCACGAGGTCGCGTGGTGATGCCGCGCGCGTACGAGCATCTGGAGATCGAACTCTCGCCGGATGCCGCCGCCGGGCAGGCCAGCCTTTTCGACCCCTCGTGAGCGGCGGCCGCATGCGCGTCTCGTCCGGAGGGCCGTGGGAGGAGCGTGCCGGCCACTCGCGCGCCGTGCGCGTGGGCGACCACGTGTGGGTCGCCGGGACGACCGGGACGCAGCCCGATCGCGCCGTGCCGGCCGGCGTCGGCGCCTCGGCGGGACTCGCGCTCGAGGTGATCGGTGGGGCGCTCGAACAGGCGGGCGCGAGCCTCGACGACGTGGTGGCGGCTCGCGTCTACGTCACGGACATCGGCCAGTGGGAGGCGGTGGTGGACGAGTTGCGCGCGCGGCTCGGCGGCGCACGCCCGGAGCTGACGATGGTGGAGGTCGCCCGGCTGATTCTGCCGGAGCACGCCGTCGAGATCGAGGTCGAGGCGGTGGTCGGGCCGGCGGACTGAACGAGCCCGCTGATCGTCTGAGCCCGCTGATGGTGTGAGCTGTGGCTGCGCCCGCTCAGCGCCGCCGGATGATCGTGTAGGTCGCGCGTCCGACGGCGACGAGGGCGCCATCCTCGTCGTGCACCTCGACCGAGACGAACGAGAATGCGCGACCGCTGCGCAACACGCGCCCATCCGCGATCACGTCGGTGGTGGCGGCCGCCAGGAAGGTGGCGTTGAGGTCGGTTGTGGCCTGGCCGGCCCAGCTCTCGTCGCCTTCGCGCTGCAGCGTGGCGGTCGAGGCGCCAGCGGCGGCGTCGATCAGCGAGGCGATGGCGCCGCCGTGCATCACTTCCCGGCGCCGCGTGCCCAGATCCGGCCGCATCGCCAGGTGCAGGCGGACATGTCCATATTCGGCGGATTCGACGGTGATGCCGAGCGTGTTCCAGTAGGCCACGGCGCTGGCGTCGATCAGCTCAAGTGCGCGCCCGGGACTGTTCTCCTCGTCGGGCATGTGGTCCCCCCGCGTGCGTCGCCGAGCCGGCGTGTGCTATGGCTGGGGGCTGCCGGCGCCGCCGCTACCGCCGCCGCCGCTGACGACAACCTCGTCCGCGACTTCGCTGTGCGAGGTGAAGGTCATGCGGTAGAAGTCCGCGTAGACGTCATCGATCGCCATCAGCTCGTCGTGCGTCCCGATCTCCACGATCTCGCCGTTGCGCATCATCACAATGCGGTCGGAGTCGCGGATGGTGGAGAGGCGGTGGGCGATGACGAAGGACGTGCGGTCGGCGAGCACGGCCTTGAGCGCGCGCTGGATGACGCGCTCCGTATGCGTGTCCACGTGGGCGGTTGCCTCGTCCAGGATGATGATGCTCGGGTCGGCGACCACCGCGCGGGCGAAGGCGATCAGCTGCCGCTGCCCGATCGAGAGGTTCTTCCCACCCTCGTTGAGGTCGGTGTCGTACCCGTCATCGAGGCGCTCGATGAACTCGGAGGCGCCGACGGCCTCGGCCGCCAGCCTGATCTCGTCGTCGGTCGCGTCGAGCCGGCCGTAACGGATGTTCTCGCTGATCGGTCCGGAGAAGAGGTAAGGCTCCTGGAGCACCACGCTCATGCGGCGCGTCAGTGACCTGCGCTTGATACTCAGCAGGTCCTGGCCATCGATCTCGATGCTGCCGCCCTGGATGTCGTAGGAGCGGTTGACCAGCGCCGTGACGGAGGTCTTACCTGCGCCGGTGTGTCCCACCAGCGCTACGGTCTCGCCGGGCGCGACGTGGAGGTCGAAATCGCGCAGCACGGGGACGCCCTCGATGTACGAGAACTCCACGTGATTGAAGTCGACTCGCCCTTCCACCTCGCCGAGCTCGACCGCGTCGTCGGCGTCGACGATCTCGGGCTCGGTGTCCAGCACCTCGAAGACACGGTGCGCGCCGGCCATGGCGCGCTGGAGCATCGTGTACTGGAGCACGATGTCGCGGATTGGGGCGAAGAAGCGCTGGATGAAGAGCACGAAGCCCATGGCGAAGCCAACGGCGGTTGCGACGTCCAGGCTGCCGTTGAAGACGCGGAAGCCGATCACGATGAGCACGAGCACCGTGGCGATCGCCGAGAGGATCTCGACCATCGGCATCACGACTGCCTGGAGCTTCATGGCGTAGAGGTTGGACTGTCGGTTCTCTTCGTTCAGCTGGCCGAACTGGCGCAGGTTGACGTCCTCCCGCCGCATTGACTGCACGACGCGAATACCGGAGACGTTCTGGTTGATTTCGGAGTTCACCTGCGCGATCGCCTGGCGCACGCGGATGAAGGCCTGCTGTGCGTAGCGTTGCCAGACCGCCATGCCGATCACGAGCAACGGCACGGTCGAGAGGGAGACGACGGCGAGCTGCACGTCCATCAGGAACATGAAGGCGATCACGATCACCAGGCCGGCGAC
>JASLOV010000317.1 GCA_030745285.1 Dehalococcoidia bacterium
TTGAAGGCCCACAGGTCCTCATCAGCGCCGCCGCCGCGGGCGACGATCACGACATCGGGCGCCGGCCCGCCCGCTGCGGCAACCGTGCGGATCGCCTCCGCGACGGCCGGGGCGGCCTCCGGGCCCTGCACCGGCGCCGGCTGGAGCAGCAGCGTCGCCGCCGGCCAGCGGCGGGCGAGCACGTTGGAGATGTCGTGGAAGACGGCTCCCGTCGGCGAGGTCACCACGCCGATGTGGCGGGGGAAGCGCGGCAGCGAGCGCTTGCGCTCTGCGGCGAACAATCCCTCGGCCGCGAACTGCGCTTTGCGCCGTTCGAACTCGGCCGCCAGCGCGCCGGTCCCGGCCGGCTGCACGAAGTCGACCTGGAAGGAGAGCTCGCCGCGCGGCTCGTAGAGCGAGAGCGAGCCGTGAACGGCGACCGACGCGCCGCTCTCCAGGCGGTCTCGCTGCCCCATGTTGCGGTTGCGGAAGAAGACGCAGCGCAGCCCGGAGCGACGCTCCGTGAGCGTGAAGTAGATGTGCCCGGAGGCCGGTTGGCTGAGGTTGGAGACCTCGCCCTCGACCCAGATGTCGGTGAGGTGGCGGTTGCCGTCCAGCAACTCGCGCAGGTAGCGCGTGACCGCGCTGACCGGGTAGACCTCGTCTGGCTGCGCCGCCATCACGCCTCCGGCGCCACTCTACGCGTTTACGGTGCGCTCGATGTAGGTGCCGGTCTCGGTGGAGATCTTGATCGTGTCGCCGGGGTTGATGAAGAGCGGGACGGCGACGACGAGGCCGGTCTCCATGGTCGCGGGCTTCGTCGCGCCGGTGGCGGTGTCGCCCTTCACCCCCGGATCGGCCTCGGTGATCGTCAGCTCGACGGCGGCCGGCAGATCGACCCCCAGGGCCTCCTCGCCGTACGTGATCACCTGGATGGTGTCGCTCTCCTTGAGGTAGGGCAGGGCATCCTCGAGCAGCGCCTTGGCGATGCTGATCTGGTCGTAGGTCTCGGTGTTCATGAAGGTCAGCAAGTCGTCCTCGGTGTAGAGATACTGCATCTCGCGGCGCTCGACGCGGGCGGCGGCGAGCTTCTCGCCGGCGTTGAATGAGCGCTCGATGATGTGGCCGGCGCGGAGGTCTCTCAGCTTCACCTTATAGACGGCGGACTTCTTCGTCTTGACGTGCTGGACCGCGACAACCTGGTAGAGATGCTCGTCGACCTCGACGGTGGTGCCCTTACGAATTTCGCTTGTCGTGATCATCTCGCTGCGCCTCCCGGGGCGGTCTCCACGTCGAATTCGAGGTCCAGTTTCGGTGCGGTGGAGAGGGAGCGTAACCGCCCGCCCTCCATCACGCACTGATCTTCAATCCGCACGCCGCCCCAGCCGGGGATGTAGATGCCGGGCTCCACGGTGACGACGTGCCCATCGGCCAGTTCGCGGTCGCCGGAGGGGGCCAGCCGCGGCGCCTCGTGCACGTCCAGCCCGACGCCATGTCCGAGACCGTGACCAAAGTGTTCGGCGTGCCCGGCCTCCGCGATCACGGTGGCGGCGATGCGGTGTCCTTCGGAGCCGGGCATGCCGGCCTCGATGCGCTCCTCCGCCATCATCTGGGCGGTAAGCACGATGTCGTAGATGCGCCGGAACTCGTCATCCGGCTTGCCGAGGAAGATGGTGCGCGTGAGGTCGGAGCAGTAGCCGTCGACCCGGACGCCGAGGTCCATGACGACGCCGGCGCCCGCTTCCAGCGGCACATCACGGGGATAGGCGTGGGGCAGGGCGCTCCAGGCGCCGCCGGCGATGATCGTCGAGAACGAGAGGTCGTCGGCGCCATGCTCCATGGCGTAGCGCTGCACCTCCCAGGCGAGCTGCTTCTCGGTCATCCCGGGCTCGGCGACCGATGTGGCGTGGCCGAACGCCTCGTCACCGAGCAGTACGGCGCGGGTGAGGGCTTCGAGCTCGTCCGGCTCCTTCACCATCCGCAGCTCCTCGATCGCCGCGGGGGCCGGGACGAGCGAGGGTTGCTCAGTGGCGGGGAGCGCCGCCACGGCCCGCTCCCACTCGGCGAAGACCTCGACGGTCATGCCGGCGGGCTCGTAGCCGACGCGGCGTCCGCCCTGGCCCTCCAGCAGCCGGGGCGCGGAGGTGGTTGTTGCACCTTCGAGACGGACGACCGTGAACTCGGGCGCCTGTCCGGCGACCTGTTCCCAGTAACGGGAGTCGGTGGCGAAGAGCGCCTGGTCGCGGTCGACCAGCAGCACACCGTTCGAGCCGGTGAAGCCGGAGACCCAGCGACGGTTGGAGGGGGCGGTAATCAGGAGGGCGTCGAGCCCCAGCTCCTCGTTGCGGGCGCGCACGCGGTCGATGCGGCCGGCGCTCACGACTCGGCGGCCTCCTCGCGCAGGCGGTCGTACAGCAGGTCGAGGGCGGCGAGGTAGCCGCGGTAGCCGAATCCAACGACCTGGCCCCAGACGATCGGCGAGAGGTACGAGACCTGCCGGAATTCCTCGCGCTGGAAGACGTTGGAAAGGTGGACTTCGATCGCGGGTAGCTCCGCGGCCTCGATCGCGTCGGCAATGGCGATGGAGGTGTGCGTGTACGCGCCGGCGTTGATGATCAGACCGTCCCAGTCGTGGTGCTGCTGGATCATGTCCACCAGGTCGCCCTCGTGGTTGGACTGTCCGAAGGCGACGTCCATGCCCAGCTCCTCGGCGCGGCTGCGCACCAGCAGCTCGATGTCTTCGAGCGTCTCGCGCCCGTAGACCTCCGGCACGCGGGTGCCGAGCAGGTTGAGATTGGGGCCGTTGATGATGAGGACGCGCATGTTAGGGTTCCCTGCGGTCCCGGCGGACCCGGGACAGGTGCTGTGCGGGTGGTTGCAGCCGGCCGGTTGGCTTCAGCGTTGGTCCGGGCCGCTTGCTTCTCGCTCGCGAGCCCGGCTCAGTGCGGCGGTGACGGCTGCCTCCTGCTGGCCGCGGGTGACCGCGGTGTAGATCTGCGTGGTGTCGACCGAGCTGTGGCCGAGCAGGTGCTGAACCACTCGCAGGTCGGCACCGTCCTCCAGCATATGCGTCGCAAAGGAATGGCGCAGCAGGTGCGGATGGGTCCGCTGAAGCACCCCCGCCGCCACCCCCGCCCGCCGCACGACGTGTTGCATCGAACGCACCGAAAGCCGCCCGCCGAAACGGTTGAGGAAGAGCGCGCTCTCCGCGCCGCTCGCCAGGGCCGGCCGGCCCCGTTCGAGGTACGCGGCGATGGCGTCGCGGGCCGGGTCGCCGAAGATCGAGACGCGCGGCCGGTCGCCTTTACCGGCGACCGTGACCTGGCGGTTCAGGAGGTCGAGCGCGCGGAGGTCGATCTTCGCCGCTTCGCTCACGCGCAGGCCCGCACCGTAAAGTAGTTCCAGCAACGCGCGGTCGCGCAACGTCTGAGGTGTCTCCTCGGGCGCACGGGAGGGCGACTCCACGACGTCGGTGACCTGGGCCTGGGTGAGGAAGTGCGGCAGGCGTTGTCCCGCCTTCGGGTAGCGCAGCATCAGGATCGAGTCACC
>JASLOV010000318.1 GCA_030745285.1 Dehalococcoidia bacterium
GCCGGCCACCGGGGAGAGACGCTTGGTCCAGATAGCCCGCATCGATCACATCAGCATCGCGGTATCCGAACTTGAGCCTGAGGTCACGCTGCTTGAGCGGCTGTTCGGCTTCAAGCGCTCCGGCGAGTGGGCCGATGACTCGAGCGGCGGCTATCGCGGCATCACCCTGGACGTGCCCGGCAGCTCCGATATCGACTGGGAGGTGCTGGCCCCGAACGGCGAAGATTCGTACATCCAGCGCTTCCTCGACGGGCCGAACGGCCCGGGCTTCCACCACATCGCGATGGAGGTGGCCGACGTTGGCGCGACCATCGCCGAGCTCCGGGCGCTGGGCGTCGAGCCATGGCCGGCGGTTGCGGCCGGGGCGGTTGAGTCGGGGACCGGCGACGGTGCGGCGCCGAGCGAGACCTACATCCACCCGGAGCAGGGCGGCAACGGCTTCCTCTTCCAATTCGTCGGCGCGGAAGCGTCGCACGATCGGGCGGCGCGTGAGCGCCCGGCTGCCCCCGATGTCGATGGCTCACTCGGCATCATCGCCATCAACCATCTCTCGCACGCCCACGCTGCCGCCGACGAGCTGGCCGCGTGGTACCAGCGCGTGTTGGGGATGGAGACCTTCCACCGCTCGGAGGGCGGAGAGTACGCAGATTTCTCGACGCGCGTGCTGGAGACCTCGACCCGCCAGATGCGCTGGGAGCTGATCCAGCCCGCCGGCAAGGACTCCTTCATCGGGCGCTTCATCGAGGCACGCGGGCCCTCCATTCATCACGTCACCTTCGAGGTCGGCGACTGGGACCGCGCCGTCGCCGCCTGCGAGCAGCACGGCGTGCCGACGTTCGGTGACCGCGCAGGCGAGACGGACGGGGTGGAGTGGCGCGAAGCGTTCATCCACCCCCGGTACACCGGAGGCTTCCTGGCGCAGTTCTTCTGGCAGGCGAGCCCGGGGGTCTGGATCTAGCAGCCGGTCCGAGCGCCGGGGGCGTCGAGCGGCGTGAAGCGCTCGACGAGCGTCAGCCAGGCGGTCCCCAAGCCACCAGCAGCGCCAGCAGGGCGCTGCCGTCAGCAGGTTCCGTGGGATCGCAATCCTGAGCACCACGATGCCCTCAGACCGGGGCGACGGACCGGGTCACCGCCCGCCGGCAAGCCGCTTCCGCTTGTGCTGCACGTAGTCGACGAGGATGTATTCGCCGAGCTTGTCGGGGGTAGTGTAGAAAACCCGGCCCCCGTTGATCTTCGCCAGCTGGTTCACGAACTCCTTGAGGTAGTAGTTCCGGTCCAGCATGAAGGTGTTGATCGTGATGTCCTTCTGCGTGCAGCGCTTTACGGCCTTCAGCGTCTCGCGAATGGTGATCGGGCTCGGCGGGTAGGCGAACTGCGAGCGGCCTCGCTCCAGGTGCGCCGTCGGCTCGCCGTCCGAGATCATGATGATCTGGCGCGTGCCGCCGCTGTGCTTTGCCAGCATCCGCTCCGCCATCATCAGCGCGTGGTGCATGTTCGTGCCCAGCACTGACTCGTCCCAGCGCACGTATGGCAGCTCGTGCGATTTCAGTTCGCGGGCCAGGGCGGAGAAGCCGATCACGTAGAGGCTGTCACGGGGGTACTGCGCCGTGATTAAGTTGTGCAGCGCCAGCGCGACCTTCTTCGCTGCCTGGAACGACCCCCGCAGCGCCATCGACCACGAGAGGTCGACCATCAGCACCGTCGCGGTCTGCGTGATCAGTTCGCTGCGGTAGACCTCGAAGTCGTCCGGTTCGAGGTTGATCGGCGTCTGCGGACCTTCGCGCTCCAGAGCGTTGCGGATCGTGCGCTCCATGTGCAGGTGGAAGGGGTCACCGAACTCGTAGGGTTTCGTCTCGTCGATGCGATCGCCGATGCGCCCGATATCCGGCAGCTGATGGTTGCCAAGGTTCTGCTTCTTCAGCTGCGCGTAGATCTCGCCGAGCGCCTTCTGGCCGATCATGCGCGTACCGCGCGGGGTCAGCTCCCAGTTGTCGCCGTCCTTGCGGATGTAGCCGGCCTGCTCCAGCACCTCGAGTAGCTGCTTCAGCTCGTCGACCGCCTCCGTCGCCTCGTCGCCGAGCAGCTCCTGCAGCTTGTCGAGGTCGACCGCGTCGAGGTCGCCGTCATACTGGGCGCGCTCGAGTTGGCGTTCGAGGCCATCGATGTCCTGCATCTCGCCCATGAGGTTCATGGCGGCCTGCAGATCCAGCTCTTCGTCGCCACGGAAGGGGTATGACTGGGGGTTGAGGAACTCCAGGTTCTGGGCCAGCTCCGCCAGTTCCGCTTCCAGCTCGGCGTCGCCAAGCTTGTCGGCAAGCAGCGACTGGAGCTGCTGGCGCTGGCCGGCCGGCATCGACTCCATCAGCGACTGCAGCGCCGACATCTGCGCCTGCATCTGCTCGATCAGCTCGTCCAGCGACTGCGGCGGGTTCTCGCCGAACATGTCCCCGAACTGCTCCATGAAAGAGTCGAAGTCCGGCTCCTCCCCGCGCATGCGCTGCACCATCATGTCGTTCAGCGCGCGCGTCATGTCCTTCATGCGCTGGAGGTCGCCCTCCGACATCTCCTCGACCATCTTCTCGACGTCGTTGAAGAGCGACTGAGTCATCGACTGTCGCAACTGTTCGATCAGCTCCTGGAACCTGTGCTGCGCCTCCGGGTTGAGGAACTCGTAGTCCTGGAGAGACTTCACCTGTCCCGCGGTGTCTTCCGGCAGCTGGTCGATGTACTCCTGCTTGCGTTCCGCGATGCGGCGCAGCATGTCGGAGAAGTCGTCGTCGTCCGAGGCGCCGGGCTCGGAACCCTCCCCCGCCTCGCTGCCCGCCTGCAGCTGCCCGGCCGCGGCGCGCTGCCCGCCCGCCTGCCCGCTGCGCCGGCCGCCGGGCTGCTGGCCCTGTTGCTGGCCCTGCTCCTGCCCGTCGCCGTCTTGCCCGTCCTGCCCGTCCGAGCTGGCCTCGCCGCCCTCGGGCGCGCCGTCGGCGTCACGCTGGGACTCGCCATCCTGCTGGTCGGCGGCTGGCGGGGGCCCGGCCTGATCGAAGCGGTCCTGGATGGCGTCCCGCTCCATCCTCAGGATCTCATCGAGCTGCTTGCGGAAGTCCTCCATCACGCCGCCTATGTCGAACTGGTCGAGCCGCTCACGGCGCTGCTGACGCAGCTGCTGGAGCAAATCGCGCAGGCCCTGCATGCGGTCGCCCTGGGGCGTGCGCATGCCGCGCTGCATGAGGTTGCGCATGGCATGCTGCAAGTCGCCGAAGTTCATCATGTCGTCGGTGAGCGCTTCCAGCACTTCTCCGGCGTCGAGGCCCGGGATGTCCTGGGTGCCGTCCCACTCTGAGTAGCGGGAGTGCGCGCCGAAGAGCGTCGTCATGGCTAGCCGCGGTACCGGGCGAGCACCTGGCCGCTCACCTGGTCCTTGTTCAACCGCTTGTTGAGGTGCAGGCCTTCCAGCAGGAACTCGACCGCGGCGGCCTTGCCCGCATCGCTGGCGTCCGGGGCGATCTCTGCGACCGCCTCCGCCAGTCCTTCGACATCCTTCAGCATCGTCGAGTAGTCCTTCACGGGGAGTGCCTCGCCAGTGTCGATCGAGAGCCCGGCCTTGAATGCTTCCACGATCGGTTCCAGCTCGGAGAGGTTGCAGCGGCGGTTGAAGACCGCGACGACCGCACCCTGCACCAGCCGGTCGATCACCTGCTCGTCGCGGCCCTCCTCCACCGTCTCGAACTCCACCTTGCCCGCCAGGGCCGGCAGCAGGAACGGCAGGTCGGAGATGCGCGGCACCACGTCCGTCTCGCCCAGGCGGATCGAGCGCCGCAGCGCGTTGGCCAGCAGCGACTCGTAGTCCGCGACGGAGGCACGGACGGAGACGCCGGAGCGCTGGTTGATGTCCGGCGAGCGCCGGGCGAGGCGCGTGATCTCGGCCACGATTTCCGTCATGTACTCGGGCACGTCGACGCGGTAGTCGCCGGTGTCGAGCTGGGTGTACTCCTGCTCGACGATGCCGATCTCGTGTTCGATCGAAGCCGGGTAGTGGGTGCGGATCTGGGAGCCGTAGCGGTCCTTCAGCGGGGTGATGATGCGACCGCGGTTGGTGTAGTCCTCCGGGTTCGCCGTGGCCACGATGAAGACATCGAGCGCGAGCCGGACCTTGTGGCCGCGGATCTGGATGTCGCGCTCCTCCATCGCGTTGAGCAGACCAACCTGGATGCGTTCCGCCAGGTCCGGCAGCTCGTTGATGGCGAAGATGCCGCGGTTGGTGCGCGGGATCAGGCCGAAGTGGATCGTCAGCTCGTCGGAGAGGTAGCGGCCCTCCGCCACCTTGATCGGGTCCACCTCGCCGATCAGGTCGGCGATGGTGATGTCCGGGGTGGCTAGCTTCTCGCCGTAGCGCTCGTCGCGGTGCATCCAGCGGATGGGTGCGTTGTCGCCCTGCTCCGCGACGATGGCGCGACCCTCGGCGGTGATCGGGTTGAAGGGGTCTTCCGGGATCTCAGCCTCGTCCAGCACCGGCGTCCACTCATCGAGCAGGGAGGTGAGAGAGCGGATGATGCGCGACTTCGCCTGGCCGCGCTCGCCGAGCATGATCACGTCCTGCCCGGAGAGGATGGCGTTCTGCATCTGCGGGATCACGGTCTCGTCGTAGCCGAGGATGCCCGGGAAGGTCTCGGTTCCCGCGCGCAGATGTTCGATCAGGTTCTTGCGCATC
The DNA here is from genome assembly GCA_030745285.1 of Dehalococcoidia bacterium. Lineage (GTDB taxonomy): Bacteria > Chloroflexota > Dehalococcoidia > UBA2979 > UBA2979 > SHYR01. The sequence goes on from JASLOV010000318.1 coordinate 4,706, forward strand.
TCTTCGCGGACCGGCAGTACTTCGTGGCCGGATGTGCGAAGTTCGCCCAGCGTCGCTGCTCGCTTTGTCGCCAAGGCTGACTCCTCCTCGACAGGCGGTCGCGTCCGGCGAGGCCGGCTGACCACGGATGTTCATGGGGAGGTGGCGTGTCCATCGAGCATACGACGGGCCCCCACCGCGCGGTCAGTATACGGGGAAGCGCAGCGGAGCACCCAGCGGCGGCGGCGGGCGAGTCAACGAAAGGCCATCGATCCGTCGATCGAACGGGGTCGGTGGGCCGCGGGCTGCCCCCGGGGGCGGTGGGGCAGGTGGGGCAGGTGGGGCCGGGGCCGGTGTTAGGAGGCGGCGTCCGCCAGGTCCTGACGCATCAGCGAGTCGGTCAGGGACGGCTGCTCGATCAGGCGGGCGACCGCGCGGCCGAGGCGAGAGTCGCGCACGACGATCACGTCCGGGATGTCCAGCAGGTCGCCGGCGCTCACGTCGAGCGCGTTGACGACGCCGAGGAAGGTCAACAGCGACATGTCCCGCTTCCCCGTCTCGTAGTTCGAGAGGGATGCCTGGGTGATACCGGCGACGCGGGCGACCTCTACCTGCGACAGCTCACGCCTCAGCCGCCACTCACGGAGGCGGTGGCCGACGGCGGCGCGCTGCTCTGAGCAGTGGCGGGCTGGGGAGGAACTGTGGGCGAGCATTGCTTACCTTTCAGTGCATTATGTCGGGTAGGACGGACAGAGATACTATACGTGATTCTGCCACGAGACTCTTGTGAGCACAAGCACAATTCATTCTAGATGCGAATTCCGGCGCCCCACCGCGATCTCGATTGGGTTGGCAGGTGCGAGTGCGGCTGAACGTGAGTCCTGAGCAGCGCCCGGGGTGGGCCAGGCTCGCCGCTACCGGCCTGACGCGGCCGGAACGGGTCCGTCGCTACGGCAGGATCTCGATCACTGCGCTCGCGCCCATCACCCTCTGCCAGTCCCAGCCCTCCTGGCTCGCCGCGAACCAGATGTCGCGGTGGAGGCCGGCGATGGCGCTGCCTGTATCGGCGCAGCGGTAGACACGGTCGGTGGGGTCGCCCTCGATGCGGAACATCTGTCCGAGGTAGTCGTAGTGGCAGGCGGCGGCGCCGGGGTAGACGGCGGTGCCGTCCCGCATCAAGCCGCAGAAGTTCCCGCCATCGCCGGCCGGCGTCCCCTCTGAGTGCTTGCAGTAGTAGAACGTGACCTGGGCCTCGACGCGGTCACCCGGGGCGAGCGCCGGCGCCTCGACGATGCTGAGCGCCATGCCGACGGTGTGGACATCCTGCGACCGCGGGACGATGCGGGTGTGCGCTTCGAGCTCGGGACGCGGGCGGGCGCGCAGAGGGGAGCGGGCGACGGTGTCGAGCAGCGGCGGACGGGCGGCGGGCGATGCCTGCACGGACTCCGTCGCGACCGGGGTGGTTCGCAGGACGGTGTGGACGGGCTCTACCTCGACCTCGCCGGTGACCCAGAGCGCGCCGGCGGCGACGAGCAGCGCCAGCACGACGAGCGACGCCGCCTCACCTGCTGCACGCACCAGCGTGCGGCCGACGAACCGTCGAAATCCCCGCCACATGGCTGCGAAGTATGGCAGCCGCTGCTCTCGGCGGACACCCCATTTACGCACGATTTACACACCGATTACGCACGAAATTCGCACGCAGATACGAAATGGTCCGTCAGCGGTCGGAAGCGGTTAGGCGGTCGGCGTCGAGAGCCGCTGAGGAGCGCTGCCGAGGAACGCCGCCGAGAGAGATCTACTGCAGCAGCGCCTCGGCCCGCAGGTCGGCGATTGCCGCCCGGAACCCCGCAACCGTGTCTTCGACCTCGGTGTCGCCGTGGGAGGAGGAGACCATGCCGCCCATGCCCATCAGGTCGACGCCGTGGTTGAACAGTGCCCACCGCAATGACTGCGACAACGCGCCAGCCGCGCCGCGCGGCTCCTCATCAGCGTCCCACTCGATGTCCGCCGGCATCGGCGCGTCGTAGCCGAGGTTGAGGTGCCACATCGAAGAGACGGACCAGGCCGACCCCGCCACGGACAGCTCCTGGAAGAGGGCGTTCAGCCCACGGACGAGCGCTGCGGCAGTGGCATCGGCGCGCTCCACCTCGCCGCCCGCCTCGATCAGGCGCAGCGCTGAGAGGCCGGCGGCGGCGGAGACCGGGTTGGCGTTGAAGGTCCCCTGGTGGGAGACGCGCTTGCCGGCGTTCCACTCCGAGTCGTTCTCACGAATCTCGAGCATCGAGACGATGTCGG
>JASLOV010000319.1 GCA_030745285.1 Dehalococcoidia bacterium
TGTCGTCCTCGCGCGATCACAAGCAGGCAACACTCCGTCTGGCCGATCCCGTGGCCGGCGAGGTGCGCGAGGTGCTGGACGAGATGACGGTCACGTACTTCGAATCGGGCAACGGCCGGGTGAACTGGCACGTCTTGCCCGAATCGAACGAGGCGATCTGGTTCTCGGAACGCGACAACTGGGGCCACCTCTATCTGTACGACCTCGAGAGCGGCACCCTCGAGCACCAGATCACGACCGGCGACTGGACCGTGCTGCAGCTGCTACGGATCGACAAGCCGAATCGCACTCTCTACTTCACCGCCGCCGGGCGCGAGCCGGGCGACCCGTACTTCCACTACCTGTACCGGATTGGGATGGACGGTTCGGGGCTGGAGCTGCTGACCCCCGAGCCGGCCCATCACGCCGTCACGCTGTCGGCGTCGGGCGACTACTTCGTCGACAACTACTCGACGCCGGCCACGCCCGGCTCGGCCGTCGTGCGGCGGGCCAATGGCGATACGGTCATGACGCTCGAGGAGACCGACATCTCGCGCCTGGAGGCGCACGGCTGGCAGCCGCCGATTCCGTTCTCGGTCTCAGCGCGCGACGGCGAGACCGACCTCCACGGCCTGATGTATCAGCCGACCGAACTCGACCCGTCGCGCTCGTACCCGATCCTCAACTATCTCTATCCGGGCCCGCAGGGGGGCAGCGTCGGCAGCCGGGCGTTCCGGCCGGCGCGGGCCGACAAGCAGGCGATCGCCGAGCTGGGGTTCATCGTCGTCGAGGTCGACGCGATGGGCACGCCCGGGCGGTCGAAGTCATTTCACGACGTCTACTACGGGAACATGGGTGACAACGGGTTGCCCGATCAGATCGCGACGATCAAGCAGCTGGCGGGACGCCATCCCTGGATGGACCTCGATCGGGTCGGCATCTGGGGCCACTCGGGTGGCGGCTTCGCCTCGACCGACGCGATCCTCCGCTATCCCGACTTCTACAAGGTCGCGGTCTCGGGCGCCGGCAACCACGACAACCGGAACTACGAGGACGACTGGGCCGAAAAGTGGCAGGGCCTGCTCGAAACGAACGCCGACGGCACGACGAACTACGACAACCAGGCGAACCAGCTGCTGGCCGGGAACCTGAAGGGGAAGCTACTGCTCGCGCACGGCACGATGGACAGCAACGTGCCGCCGTCGAACACGCTGCTCGTCGTCGACGCGCTGATCGCCGCCAACAAGGACTTCGACCTGGTTATGTTCCCGAACCGCGGCCACGGCTTCGGCCGCGAGCCCTACTGGATGCGGCGGCGCTGGGATTACTTCGTCGAGCACCTGCTCGGCGCCGAACCGCCGAAGGAGTACGAGTTGGCCACCGCGGCTGGGCGGTGATGTTTGCGACCCAAGCACGCACGGCACGTCTCGCGCGATCTGAAACGGCCCCGAGCCCGGCATCGTCATGATGTTCGACGCGACGAACGCTTGGAGGAACGACCCGTGACCCGACGACCGCTCCTGTGGCTCCTGGTTCTTGTCCTCGTCACGGCCTGGACCGCCCCCGCCGCGGCGCAGTCCGGTGAGGCCCACTGGCCGCAGTGGCGCGGACCGACCGCGACCGGCGCGTCGGCCGCCGCCACGCCGCCACTCGAGTGGAGCGAGACAGAGAACATCCGCTGGAAGATCGAGATCCCCGGCCGTGGTTCGGGCTCGCCCGTCATCTGGGGCGACCAGCTCTTCCTCCTGACCGCCGTACCCAGCAACGTGGTCGGCGACGCCGCGCACGAGCCCCGCGGCGGCTACAGCCCACGCGACCTCCACCAGTTCATGGTGATGGCGATCAATCGGCACGACGGCAACATCATCTGGGAACGGACCGCCCGCGAGAATACGCCGCACGAGGCGACCCACGGCGAGAACGGCAGCTGGGCCTCCAGTTCGGCCGTGACCAACGGAGAACTCGTCTTCGCCTCGTTCGAATCGGAGGGCCTCTACGCCTATGACATGGATGGCGCACTCGTCTGGGAGAACGACTTCGGCGACAAGACGATGCGGAACCAGTTTGGTGAGGGTACGACGCCGGCACTGCACGGCGACCGGCTCGTCGTCGTCTGGGACCATCAGGGCCAGTCGTTCGTCGCCGCGCTCGACGCCGCCACCGGCGAAGAGGTCTGGCGGACGAACCGCGACGAAATCGACTCGTGGGCCACGCCGCTCATCGTCGAACACGACGGTGGCGCGCAGATCATCGTGAGCGGCCGCGATCAACTCTTCAGCTACGACCTGGAGGATGGCAGCGTCGTCTGGTACGCCGACGGCATGACGATGAACCCGATCCCGTCGCCGGTCGCCGCCAATGGGCTGGTCATCATCATGGCCGGCTACCGCGGCAACGACCTGAAGGCGGTCGACCTGTCGCGGGCCCAGGGCGACATCACCGGGACGGACGCGATCGTCTGGAGTCTGGATCGCGACACGCCCTACGTGCCGTCGCCGCTGCTGTACGACGACCACCTCTACTTCCTGAAGCGGAACAACGGGCTCCTGTCGGTCTTCGACGCCAGGACCGGCGCGCCGCACTACCAGCTGCAGCGGCTGCCCGAGGTCCCGAACATCTTCGCCTCGCCGGTCGGCGCGGCGGGACGCGTCTACATCCCGGGACGCGAAGGGACAACGCTGGTCATCCGCCACGGCGGGACCTACGAAGTGCTCGCCGCCAACACGCTCGACGACGGGTTCGACGCCTCGCCGGCGCTCATCGGCGATACGATCTACCTGCGCGGCTACAACAGCCTGTACGCGATCGGCGAAGGCGGGAACTAACTTCAGGCGGGGCTTCGCCCCGAACCCCGCAGGTGCTTCGCGGGGACCCCGAGTGCCCCGCTCCGCACCAGCGAGGCGCACCGTGCGCGCCTTGTTTCTCTCCGTGGGCCTTCTTCCTGGAGAGGCTACCCTTGCGGGTCCACTTCACCCGCGACGTCGATCCAGCCGTCACGGTCGGAGCCGACGCGAAGTCTGAGATCGGCTGGATCGACCGCGTCGGCGACATCGAGGTCGATCGACTCGGCGAACGGTGTCGTCGGATCGATCTCCAGATCCCAGCGTCGTAGCTGGGCCTCTCCCCGCCACAGTTCGACCGTTCCCCGCCACGCGCCTGACGGACAGAGCGCAACCGTCGCGCGACCGGTGTCGGCCGATACGCGGAGCGTGACGGCGAAGTCCCGATTCGCGAATGTCAACCCGCCGGTCCCCTGGTACGGGTACATCCATTCGGTCCAGCCGACCGACTCCCCCGGCCCAAGCGGCCGCCGCTCATCGGGATAGGTCCGGCTGGTACCGCCCCACATCTCGACGTAGCCTGCGTTCGGCGCGCCCGAACCCATCGGAATGCCGGTCGGCCGGTGGCCGTAGGTCCAGACGTCGACACCCGGTGTCACCTCCGGGTCGAACACCCGAACGATCCCCTCCTCCGCGTCGTGCGAGTAGGCGCTGTAGAAGCCATCCGCGAGACCGTCGGCCATCAGGTCGCCCATCGCGGACCAGCCGTCGATGAACCGGAGCGGACTCGTCGCCCAGTCCTGGGGGCTCACTCCGAGATTCGCCTGCCACCGGTCCTCGATCGAAATCCGCTCGGTCGGAATGATGAACTCGGTGCGGTCGGTCAGTTCGTTCCGGCCGCCAGGCGCCCACTGCGGGTTGACCCAGTGCGCGTAGTCAACGGTGTCCTCTGTCGGATTCGCGACCCGAATCGTCGTCTCGAAGAACGCCCGGTCTGGCAGGAGCGAAATCTCGACCGTCTCCTCGAGTCCGGTTCCCGGCTCGCGCACCTGCATCCGAACACTCTTCCGCCGAGCCGAGTCTTCCGCGACCCTCCACTCCCACGGCAGCGCCCAGGTCGTGCCGTGCTCGTCACCCGGCAGGGTGTATTCGATACCGCCGATCCAGAGCCACCATCCAGTGTCGTTCGCGGCACCACCAACGGTCGCGATGTCGTTGTGCCAGAGTGTCTCGTGAGCGGTCGGCTTGTAGACGAATGAGTAGACCCGTCCCATTGCCGGCAGGAGTGTGATTCGGACGTAGCGGTTCTCGAGGACGACGGCCGCGTAATCCTTCCGGACGGTCCGTTGCCGGTCGACCTGTTGGAGATCGAGATGCGGGTACGGGTCGCCGTCGCGGTAGTAGAGCGCGGGTTCGTAGTCGACCTGCGGGATCCTGAGCGTGACGACCTCCAGCGAGAACGGGCCGTCCTCAGCCCCTCTGGGCTGCCCGGTAGCGTTGGACGCGAGGGCGCCCGCCGTGACGGCCGCGGCAAGCAGTAGCCACGCCGGGTGTCGTCGTCGCCTCGAAAAAAGAGGACCCGGATGAATCATCTCTTGCTGGCGCGCGGCAGGATCAGCTGACCGGAACGAACCGGCCTTTCGCGCGCTGGCGGAGCCGCGCGATATCCTCACGCCGCGAGACCGACAGCGGGACCGTCTCGGCCAGTTCCTGGAGCAGCAGGTCGGTGTCGAGCTTCCGCTCGCCGTGGAGCGCGCGGTAGAGCGCCGCGATGACCGCCTGCTCGATCTCCGCACCGCTGAAGCCCTCGGTGGCGGCGACGAGCCGAGCGAGATCGAACGCCTCGGGATCCTGGTTGCGCAGGTTCAGGTGGATCGTCACGATCGCCTGCCGCTCTTCGGCATCGGGCAGATCGACGAAGAAGATCTCATCGAACCGCCCCTTGCGCAGCATCTCGGGCGGCAGGACGTCGAGGTCGTTGGCGGTCGCCACAACGAAGACCTCGGCCTTCCGCTCCTGCTGCCAGGTGAGGAACGACCCGACCAGCCGTCGCGACAGACCGCCGTCGGCCTCGGAGCCGCCCGTGGCGCCCAGACCCTTCTCGATCTCGTCGATCCAGAGAACAACCGGCGCCATCGACTCGGCCAGCTGCGTCGCCCGCCGGAGGTTCTTCTCGGACTCGCCCACGAACTTGTCGTAGAGCCGGCCCGCGTCGAGCTTCAGGAGCGGCAGCTTCCAGGTTCGCGCGATCACCTTCGCCGCCAACGACTTGCCGCAGCCCTGCACGCCGACGATGAGCACGCCGCGCGGCGGCGTCAGGTTGAGGGCCGCCGCCTTCGGGCCGAATCCGAGACTGGCACGCTCCAGCCAGGCCTTGAGCTTGTCGAAGCCGCCCAGCTCGAACCGGTTCTCCTCGGTCGGGAAGTACTCGATCGGTCCCGACTCCTCGAGCATCCGCGCCTTGCGCTCGGTAATCGTCGTGATGTCGTCGGCGTCGAGCTTCCGGTCCTCCAGAATCGCGTAGGAGACCGCCTGGCGCGCCTGGCTCAGCGTCAGGCCCCGCAGCGCCCGGACGAGCCGTTCGAGATCGTCCGGCTCGATCGCGACGTTGATCCGGTGGCGCGCCTTGAGTGACTTGAGTGAGGTCGCGAGCGCCGCGCGCAACTCCTCGGCGTTCGGCAGATGCAGCCGGAACTGCACCGCATGCGACGTCAGAACCTGCGGCAGCTCGATCGGATCGCCGGTCAGGACCAGCGTCGACCGGTGCTTCGCGAACTGCTGGACCGCCTCACGGACGGATCGGACGACGGTGGCGTCCTGCAGGTGCGACGCGAAGTCCTTGAGGTGGAAGATGCCAGCGAGCCTGAGCGTCGCCAGGTGCTTCATCAGGCCCAGCGGACTCGCCGTGTTGTGCGCCGCGTTCGGTTGATCGGTTCGCTTCAGGCCGGACGTCACCGACCATTCGAAGATCGGCAGACCCAGCTCGCTGCCCGCCGTCGCGAGCAGCCCGCGAACCCGTTCCTCTTCGACCGTCTCGATCGCCAGGAGCGGGTGCAGCGACGCGATCAGCGTCTTGATGTCGTGAAGGCTGGTGGATGGCATGGTCAGCGCCGCCGACCGCCCACGCTATCACGCCGGCCGGGGTCACTCTCGCTTGTAGGCGAACCCGTGCGCCTGGGCGCGCTCGATCGCCACGGCCACCGACGGAACGAGGATGACGCCTGGCAGGAGGTTCGCGAGCAGATCTGCCCGGATCGCGTCGGACTCTCCGAGGCCGGCGCGCGCGAGCGCCCCCGAGAACGCCCGCAGTGAGTTGGCGCAGGTGAGGAACGTCACGCCCCGTTCCTGGAGGGCCGTGATGCTCATGCTCGCGGGAACCGGGTCACCCGGCTGCGGCCGGTAGAACATGTTCCGGACGAGCGGCCGTCCGGTCGCCGTATCGCTCAGGTTCGCGAACTCGCCGATGGCGTACTTCTCCCACATCGCGTCGGTGAACGCCAGGGACTGCGTCGACCCCGGGTCGGGCGTGTAGAGCGTAACAATCGCGTCGACGTCGGACTGGGCCACGCCGAAGGTGTCGGTGTAGGCGCGCATATAGTTCCGCACGTGCGCGAACATTCCACCGTCACCGAGGTTCGGGGTATCGAAGAGATACTTGTATCGGCCGTCCAGGCCCTCGAGGAAGTCGTCGAGTCCGATGTCCTGGGCCGCCGACCCGGCGGCGTGCGCGTGGGTCTTCCGCCACGGGAGGCTAGCCGCGGCGACGGTCGCGGCGATCCGGCCGAGGAATCCACGACGCGGGGTGGGCGTGTCGATTGGCATTCGATCTCTCCTTCTAGACGACCCGCCGGTGCAGCAGGGCGTTGAGCTTCGTCATGATCCAGTAGTCGCGGCCGAGGCTGGTCTTGGTCGCGACGGCGATTGGTGTCACGTCGGGATGGTCCGGACCGACGAGCGTGGCGACGTCTCCTACCTGCACGGTCTGTTCGGAACCGACCTCGATGATCGTGTGGTTCGAGCTGATGACGGCGATGACCGGGTAGACCCGGTCGCCGACGAGCGCCGAGCAGTTGCCGGCGGCGTCGCGCGGATAGCCGTCGGTGTGGCCGATCGGAATCGTCCCGACCCAGGTCGGCTGTTCGGCAATGTACTGGTGGCCGAAGCTGACACCCTCGCCCGTGGGAATCCGCTCGACCCGCGTGAGGCGGGCGCGCAGCCGGAACGTCGGCTGAATGTCCATGATCGCGTTACCCGACGTGTCCCGACGATAGCCATCCAGGCCGTAGATCGCCCCGCCGGGCCGGATCAGATCCAGCTCGTGCGTCTCGGGCACCCGGACGATCTGCCCCGACGGCGCACCGTGGAGCAGCCCCAGATCGATCCCGCGGGCGCGCGCCTGCTCCACCATTTCTTGAAACCGGCGGAGGTGCTCGAGGTCGAACTGGGACCCATCGTCCCGCCGGGCACCCGAGAACATCGTGAACGTCCCCTCGATCCGAACGGCCGGACTCGCGGCGAGATCGGCCAGCCAGGCCAGCGCGCGGGTATGCGGCATGCCGATCCGGTTCATGCCGGTGTCGACCATGACGTGGACCGGCACCGGACTCGACGTCGCCGCCGCCACGCGTTCGATCTGAACGCGCGCGTCGTCCTGGTAGAGCGCCGGCCGAACGCCCTGGCGGACGACCTCCGCCATCTCGGACGGCGCGAGGTGCGCCATCATCAGGATCGGCTTCGTGACACCGGCCGATCGGAGCGCCAGCGCCTCGTCGACCCGAACGACCGCCAGTCCCTCGACCTCGTCCATCGCGTCGAGGATCGGGCCGATCTCGCGGAGGCCGATCCCGTTCGCGTTGTTCTTGATGACCGCCATCAGCCGGCAGCCCGAGAACCGGTACAGCTCCCGGACGTTGTTCCGGATCGCGTCGGCGATCACCTCGACCCAGGGGTCGAAGCTGTCGGGCGCGGGCGTCCGCCCCCAGGGATCGTCGGCGGTCGCCTGCGCCGCCGTGCGGACTGTGCTTGCCGCGGTAGCGCCCAGCAACGCGCCGGTCGAACTGATGAACCCGCGTCGATTCAGCATGACACTTTCCCCTACGATTCTCCCGTCGGCGTCCACTGGGCCGCGCGACGCTCGGCCTCGGCGATCTGCTCGTCCGTCAACCGGTCGGCCAGCTCGTCCCGCTTCCCCGAGAAGATCCGCCGAGAGATCTCCGTCGCGGCGTTCCCCACGGCCAGGTCGATCCACATATAGGCTGCGATCTCGTCCTTCTCAATGCCGGCGCCGTACTCGTACATGTAGGCAAGGCCCGCCTGCGCCGGCCCGTATCCTCGTTCGGCCGCCAGCCGGTACCACCGCGCCGCCTCGGCGTCATTCCCTTCGTCGGCCTCGACGCCCCGGTCGCGAAAGTACATCAGGCCGAGGTTGTACTGCGCGGGTGGGTAGCCCTGCTCCGCCGACCGGCGGATCCAGATGACCGCCTCGGCGTCGTCCTGCTCCACGCCGCGTCCGGCGTAGTACCGGCTGCCCAGCTCGTTCTGGGCGGCCGGGTCCCCCTGCTCGGCGCGGGCGGTCAGCTCTTCCGGGAGCTGGGCCGATGCCGAGACGGCCGAGGCGACGAGCGCGACGGCGGCAAGCACGACGGGGCGAACTGCAGGGAGCATCGGAGGTATCTACGCCGGCTTCTGATAGAGCTGGATGTAGCTGCCGCAGCTGTCGTCGAACATGGCGATCCAGGTGCCGCCCGTCTCGGCCGGCTCCGCCTTGAAGACGACGCCGGCGGCCGTGAGCCGCGCGTACTCGGCCTTGATGTCATCGACCTCGAACGCCGTCGCCGCGATTCCGTCCTTGTAGATCGCCGCCTGGAACACCTTCGCGGCGGGGTGCATGTTCGGCTCGAGCAGCAACTCGCAGCCGTCGGGCGCGTCGGGCGAGACGACCGTCAGCCATCGGGCCTCGCCCATGTCAATGTCGAACTTCTTCACGAAGCCGAGGACGTCGGCGTAGAACGCCAGCGCCTTGGCCTGGTCGTCGACGAGCACGCTGTTGAGACCGATCTTCATCGCTGCCCCTCCCATTGGTCGAGCATCCAAACACCCGCCGCGCGCAGCGGATCGACGTAGCCGCCCATCGCGAAGTGTCCTATCCCGCGCAGTTCGGTGAACCAGACCGGATGGTCTCGAGCCTGAAGCGCGTCGCCCGCCTCGCGGGCCGGGCCGAAGGCAACGACCTCATCGTCGCGGCTGTGAATGATATGGATCGGCATCGAGCCGAGGCCGTCAAGATCGTCGTCCGCCGGTGAGCCGGCAATCGGGATCGCACCGGTGAACCGATCGGCGTGCCGTGTCGCAAGGAACCAGGTGCCGCGGCCGCCGAGGCTGAACCCGGTGACGAGGATCCGATCCTCGTCGATCGCGTAGTCGGCGATGACGGAATCGATGAGCGCCATCACCGCGTCTTCGGCGGTCGCGTTCGCCCATCGGCCGGTCGGCGCATCGGGCGCGACGAAGATCGCGTCCCAGCTCCGCAGCGCCGGCTCGGCAATCTGTCGCAGGAACCCCTCACCGTAGTACGGCGTCCGGCCGCCGCCGGGATGCAGCGCCAGGACCAGCGGGCGCGGGTCGCTCGCGTCGTAGCCGGCCGGCACCGAGATCGCGTAGCGCATCCCGTCGGGCGCCGGCGCTGGAAAGACGAGCCGCTGGACGTCCGGGGATTGGGCAGGAAGCGAGGCAACCGCCGCGACAAGGAGACCTACGGCCAGGCACGCGCGTGGATTCATCGGCATCGGAAACCTTGGGATTATAGTCAGAATAGAGAACCGATGGCCGATTCCCCTCCCTACGGCGCCTGGGAACGACGGGCCCAGCGCTGGGCAGTCACCTTCGCCGCGCTGACCCTCCTCATCTCGGGCCTCATCGCGCTGGCGCTCATCGAGACAGGCCGGCCGGCCGGGCCGACGTGGATCCTGGCGCTCTTCCCGGCCGCCGGTATCTACGTCTGGCAGACCGGCAAGATCCGGCGCCGCCACGCCATCCTGCGCGAACCGTTCCCGCGCGAATGGGAAGCGGTGCTGCAACGCGACGTCGTCTTCTTCCGCACGCTCGACGCCGACGGCCAGCAACGGTTCCGGCGCGACCTCCAGGTCTTTCTCGGCGAGAAGCGGATCACCGGCATCCGCGTGCCGCTGGACGACACGACCAGGGTCCTGGCCGCGGCATCCGCCGTCATTCCGATCTTTGGCTTCCCCGACTGGGAGTGGGATCAGATCAGCGAGGTGCTCGTCTATCCGACCCGCTTCGACGGCGACTTCGAGTTCGGCGATCAGCAGGGCAAGAACATCCTCGGCATGGTCGGCACCGGCAGTTTGAACCGGGTGATGATCTTGTCGAAGCCCGATCTCGTCCGCGGCTTCCGGAACGCGACTGACAAGCGGAACGTCGGCGTTCACGAGTTTGCACATCTCGTCGACAAGTCGGACGGCCGGATCGACGGGGTCCCAGGCATCGGCCTCGAGCGACAGGCGGTCGAACCGTGGATCGACCTGGTCCGGCGGAAGATGTCAGAGATCGAGGAGGGCGGGTCCGACATCAACCGCTACGCGCTGACGAACGAAGCGGAATTCTTCGCCGTCACCTCGGAGTACTTCTTCGAGCGCCCCGGCACGATGCGGCGGAAGCACCCGGAGCTCTACGCGACGATGGAGCGCGTCTTCAACCAGGACCTCGGGAGCCGCGTGAAGGCGATCAGACGGGAGCTGAAGCGGGGGCGGGTGAAGTTCGGACGCAACTCCCCCTGTCCCTGCGGCAGCGGCAAGAAGTTCAAGAAGTGCTGCCGGCGGTGAGCCGCGGTGGGCGCCGGGCGGGATGCGCCGCACGACCGAGCCCTGCGGTGCCGCGGTGGTAACATCGAGCCGCCGAACGAACGTCGGCTGACGACGGAGGCCACGATGCCGAATCATCGATCACACCGCCCGAAATCGCTCTACGGCGCAGCCCTCGCCGCGGCGCTGCTACTCCTCACCAGCCCGGTCGGCGCCGCCTGGGAAATGTCGGAGTTCGTGATCTACCTCTGGAATCCGCCGCAGGCCGGTACGCCCGAGGAGAAGGCCGAAGCGCTCGCGGCCGCGGGTTTCACCGTCGTGGACTGGGATCCCGACCAACTCGACGTCCTGTCGCGTCACGGGCTCAAAGGCATGGTCCACAACGCCACGCCGGAACTGGCCGAGCGGATCAGGTCGCATCCCGCGCTCTGGGGCTATCACCTGGTGGACGAGCCCTACCCCGAGAGTCAGTTCCCGCCGATCGCCGAGCGGATGCGCGCGATCGAGGCGGTCGATCCAGACCATCCGCCGTTCGTGAACATGCTGTCGACCACCGGCGAGTTCCTCCGGACCTACATGCGCATCGTGCGGCCGCCCCTGTTGAGCTTTGACTACTACCAGTGGACCTGGGGCAGCGACCGGTACTTCGCGAAGCTCGAGCAGTTCCGCGATCAGGCGATCCTGGCAGGCGTGCCGCTCGGCAGCTGCATCGAAACCACGGCCAACCCGGCCATCGAGCGGGGCGACACGACCTACGTCGCGGACAACGCATTGAAGCTGCGACAGAGTGTGTACACGAACCTCGCCTACGGCGTGACGATGGTCGAGTGGTTCTCCGCAGGCCGGCTGTTCGAGCCCGGAACCCTAGAGCTGACCCCGTCGGGGCGTGACGTCGCGGCACTCAACGCCGAACTGAAGCGCGTCGGCCCGATGCTGGTCGGTCTCCGATCGATCGACGTCTACCACACGGCGCCGCTGCCTCGAGGGACGCGCTCGGCACCCCAGGAGCACTGGGTCCGGCTTGTCGGCGAAGCCGACGCGAACGGTCTCGTCCTGGGAATGTTCGAAGATGCCGAGGGCGCCGACTACGCCATGGTCGTGAACCGCGACTACCGCCGGGCCCAGAGCGTCACGGTGCAGCTGCAGTCGAAGTGGCTGGGCATTGCGCCGTGGCACGAAGCGAAGACGTACACCTACGACGTCGAGAAGCTGGACAAGGCGACCAGCGACTGGGTCACGGTCAGCAGCACCTCGTCGGTCGGCTTCACCTTCGTGATCGACCCGGCCGATGGCGAGCTGTTCCGGATCACGACGAACGTCGAGGAGTAGCGCGGTAGGTCGAGACGGGCCGACCCGGTCCGCGACGGCACGCGTGCGCTAGGTGGCGCGGGCCTCACCGCGTCCGAGCATCACCCCGATGACGGCGCCGCCGATCCCGAAGTAGATCGCCGCCAGCGGCGGATCGGCGAGCGTGATCGTCATGTTCTGGATGTTGGTCATCGAGTACATCCCGAAGTCGATCCCGATCGCCAGCAGGAGTCCCACCAACCCGGCGGCCTTGAAGCCCTCGGCCGGCGTCTTGGCCCCGGCCCACCCAAGGACGAGCGTGAGCAGCGCGGCGTTGGCGATGGTGGCCGCGATCATCCAGGGCCACTCGATCGCCTCCTTGTTGACGCCGGTCGCCGTCCCCTGATTGCTCATGTAGAAGCTGTTCAACGCGAGACCGAAGATCAGAAAACCGCCGAGGAACAGGACCACCGCGCCAGCCAACGTCGCCATCGCGAATCTCGAGTTCATGACATCTTCCTCCGAGAGATCGAGGAACGAACGGGCGTCTGTTCGGAGCCGACGAAGCGACGTCAGAATCAGGGCAGCCGGAGCGCCACCAGGGCCCCTGGATGGCGCAGGCTGGCGATCTGGACGACGATGAACTGCTGACCGTCGTGGCGGTAGGTCATCATGCCGTACTGGCCAGACGCCGGCAGATCGACGATCCCCACGGGCGCGCCGGTCCGTTTGTCGATGGCGCGTAGCAGCGGCTCCCCGGCCGTGCCTTCGGCATGGATCAGCAGGCTGCCGGTGACCATCGTGACCGGATGGGAGGTCACGCCGGTCGTGGGCAGGTCCACGCCCTCGAGTGCCGGATGGTTCCTGATCCGCTCCGGCGTGTCACCGTTCGGAATCCACCAGAGGTGCTCACCTGTGTTCATGTCGATCGCCGTGATCCGGCTGTAGGGCGGCTTGAAGATCGGCAGCCCCTGCGGACCGCGGAAGTCGCCCCGGTTCGCCACGGCATAATCGGCGATCGTCTTGCCGGTCGTCATCGGATCGTCCGGTTCGTCGATCTCGCTGCCTGGGACGATGTTCTCCGAGCGGCAACCCGTCAGCGAGCCGACGTACAGGATGCCCGTCTCCGGGTCGGCCGCGGTGGGCCCGAAGATGTTGGTGGCGCCGCTCGGGCAACTGACGAACGAGCGCAGGCCGGAGGGGTGGTCCGGCTGGATCGGCGGGTTGAAGATCGGCCCTATCCGGTAGTTCGCGACGATCTCCAACGCCTGCTGTCGCAGTTCGGGCGTGAAGTCGATGAGGTCGTCCTCGGTCAGCCCTTGCATGTCGTAGGGCGCCGGCCGGGTCGGGAACGGCTGGGTGGGCGACAGGCGCTCGCCCGGCACATCCGACTCAGGCACCTCGCGCTCCTCGATCGGCCAGATCGGCTCGCCGGTCTCGCGATTGAACGTGAAGGCCCAGGCCTGTTTCGTCGTCTGGACGACGATCGGCGTCGGCTGCCCGTCAACGTTGACGTTCATCAGCACCGGCGCCGTCGGGTTGTCGAAGTTCCAGATGTCGTGGTGGACCATCTGGAAATGCCAGACCCGCTCGCCCGTCTCGACATCCAGCGCGAGCAGGCTCGTCCCGAACAGATTGTCGCCAGGTCGGAAGCCGCCGTAGAAATCAATCGTCGGCGGATTGGTCGGAATGTAGACGAGGCCCCGCTCCGGATCGGCCGACATCGGCGCCCACGACGAAATGTCACCGGTGGTCCGCCAGGCGTCGTTCTCCCAGGTCTCGTGGCCGAACTCCCCGGGCCGGGGGATCACGTGGAACTTCCAGAGATGCTCGCCGGTCCGGACGTCGTAGGCCAGGATGTCGCCGGGGATGTTCTCGGTGCGCGTCTGGTAGTAGCCCTGCTCGTGGACGTTGCTCACAACGACCACGTTGCCCACCACGATCGGCGGGGACGAGCTGGCGATGTTACCGAGATCCCGCGGGATCCCGTGGTCGGGGTCGTAGGTGTATCCCGACTCGAGCCAGGGGTCCCAGTCGGCCACGAGATCGGGCAGCAGGTCGATGACGCCGCTGGCGGGGAAGCCGGGCAGCGGCACCGCCTGCCCCCAGTTCTCCAGATGCCGTCCGGTCTTGGCGTCGAGCGCATGCAGGAAAAACGCCGGGCTGCTCGTCAGGATCACGCCCCGGCCGTCCACCTCGGTATAGGCCACGCCCTTGCCGTAGTTGTTCCGCATGCCCCGGTCGTAGCGTGTCGTGTGCGGCTCGCGATAGGTCCAGATGGTCTCGCCGGTCGCCGGGTCGATCGCGGCCACCGTGCGGCGGCGACCAGCGACGGTGTACAGCAATCCGTCGACGTAGATCGGCGTCGAGCGGAAGAGATGGTCGACGATGGGGCCGAAGTTGTCGCCCCGCCAGACCCAGGCCACCTCGAGATCCTCGAAGTTGCTGGCGTCAATCTGATCCAGCGGTGAGTAGCGCGTGTGCCAGGCGTCGCCACCGATGTAGCGCCACTCCCCTTCCGGATTGTCGCGATCCTGAGCGCCGGACAGCGCGGGTACGCCGACGACGAACGCCAGCGCCAGCACCCAGATCGAACGTGGACGCGGTCGAGTCGGGGTCTTTGGCATCGTGCGGTCCTCCATCCACTCGTTCGGCGGACCCTCGCGGTGGTCGTCGCGCCGCAAGTGTCATCGCCCGGGTCATCTTATCTCGCAAGGGCAGACGACGTTTCGGCGGGTCTATAATCTGACCGTTCTCCGGAGCAGACCTGATGACGCCCGACAGACGCAGGCGGATGCGAGCCCCGATCGGGCCGGTGCTCTGTCTGGCCAGCCTGATTTCGGCCTGCGGGGGAGCCGAACCACCGCCCGACCCGGCCATCGAAGAGGAACCGGCGCCCGTCCTCCGCCAGGACTATTTTCACGCCGAGGACGAAGCGAGGGCGGAACTGGCGCGCTACGCCGACAGCTACGCCACGCTCGACGAGTGGCGCGCGCGTGCGGCACTGATCCGCAACGGGATCCTGGCCGGCGCCGGCCTCGACCCGCTGCCTGAGCGGACACCGCTGCAACCGGTCTTCGACGACCGGCGGGAGCACGACGGCTATTCGGTCGAGGAGGTCGCGTTCGAGAGCCTGCCCGGCGTCTTCGTCACCGGCAGCCTCTATCGCCCGACCGGCGACGGCCCCTTCGCCGGCATCCTCAGCCCGCACGGCCACTGGGAGAACCCCGACGACTACGGCCGCTACCGGCCCGACATGCAGAAGCGCGCGGCGACGCTCGCGCGGATGGGCGCGGTGGTCCTGACCTACGACATGGTCGGCTACGGTGAGCTGCGCGATCTCGGCTGGGTGCACGAGCACCCGAAGACCCTGGCGCTGCAGCTCTGGAACAGTATCCGCGGCGTCGACTTCCTGACCTCGCTCGACGAGGTCGACCCCGATCGCCTCGCCGCCACCGGCGCATCGGGCGGCGGCACGCAGACGTTCCTCGCGACCGCGGTCGACGACCGCATCGCCGTATCGGTCCCGGTCGTCCAGGTCTCGGCGCACTTCTTCGGCGGCTGCGTCGGCGAGAGCGGAATGCCGATCCACGTCAGGCCGACGCACGAGACGAACAACGTCGAGATCGCGGCGCTGGCCGCGCCCCGGCCGATGTTGCTCGTCTCGGACGGCGACGACTGGACCCAGAACACGCCCGACGTCGAGTTCCCGTACATCCAGAACGTCTACCGGCTGCACGGAGCCGACGCGTTGGTCGAGAACCTCCACCTGCCCGACGAGGCCCACGACTACGGCCCGTCGAAGCGAAACGGCGCATACGCCTTTCTGGCCGAGCATCTCGGCCTCTCGCTCGAGGCGGTCACCGCGGCCAACGGTACGATTGACGAGAGTGGCGTCGTGATCGAACCGGAGGCGACGTTGCAGGTTTTCGATGCCGACCATCCGGTGCCGGCGCATCTCGTCCGGACGAACGACGACGTGCCCTGGTAGACGCCGGCGGAAGGGAGCCCAAGATGCGCAAGCAGATGCCCAAGATCGATGACCCGCACGCGCTTTCTCGACGGCAGTTCATCCAAACGGCCGGCGGCGTCGTCTCCGGGTCGCTCCTGGTCGCGCCTGCCGTGTCTCCGGCCCGCCGAGGCGTGCCACCCGCCCGGCAAGCTCAGGGCCCACGGAAGGGGATCGCACTCGTCGGGACCGGCATCCGCGGAATCGGCATGTGGGGACGCGAGGTCGCCACCGGCTACCGCGATGCGGTCGAGTACGTCGGCCTCTGCGATATCAATCCGGGCCGCCTGGCGTTCGCCAAGGGGCATATTGGCGTCGACTGTCCGACGTTCACCGACTTCGATCAGATGCTGGCCGACACCCGGCCCGAGACCGTGATCGTGACGACCGTCGACGCAACCCACGACCAGTTCATCGTCGGGGCGATGGAAGCCGGCTGCGACGTCATCACCGAGAAGCCGCTCACGACCGACGAGGTGAAGTGCCAGGCGATCCTCGACGCGCAACAGCGGACCGGCCGCGACGTCGTCGTCACCCACAACTATCGGTACGTGCCGCGGGCCTCGCGAATGAAGCAGCTCCTGATGGAGAACCGGATCGGCCGGGTGACGTCGGTCGATTTTCACTGGTATCTCGACATCTACCACGGCGCCGACTACTTCCGCCGGTGGCACGGCAAGGAACGGTTCTCGGGAACGCTGTTCGTCCACAAGGCCTGTCATCACTTCGACCTGCTCAACTGGTGGCTCGATTCCGATCCGGCGCGAGTCTACGCGAACGGCGCGCTCGAATACTACGGATCGAACAACGACTTCCGCCACTCCCAGTGCCGCGGCTGCCCGCACCGTGAACGCTGCAAGCACTACTGGGACATCACCGAGAACGAGACGCTCACGCAGCTCTACGTCGACAACGAGCAGCACGACGGTTACATCCGCGACGGCTGCGTCTGGGACGAAGCGATCGACATCTTCGACAAGATGGGCGCGCAGATCCGCTACGCCAACGGCGTGCAGGTGAGCTACTCGTGCACGACCTACTCGCCCTACGAGGGCTACCGGATCGCGTTCAACGGTACGGAGGGACGGTTGGAGGCCTGGATCAAGGAGCGGCAGCCGTGGGAGGAGGCGCCGGCCGACGAGATCCGTGTGACCGACAACTTCGGCGAAACCGAGCTAATCCGGATCGAGCACGGCAGCGGCGGTCACGGCGGCGGCGACATCCGGCTGCACGACCGGCTGTTCCGGACGCCGGATGCCCCCGACCCACTGCAGCAGGCTGCCGGCTTCCGCGACGGCGCGATGGCGGTGCTGATCGGTGTGGCCGCGCGTCAGAGCGCGCGCGGCGGGCAGCCGGTGGAGATCGCCAGCCTCACCTCGCTGGTCCCGCAGGCCGTCCGGCCGTAGGCCCGGCGGCCGCTAGCGCGCTAGGCTAGCAGGTCCTGCACGACGCGCGCCGGCGCCTCGACCCCGGTGAGCTTCGCATCCAGCCCCTGGTACTTGAACGTGAAGCGCTCGTGATCGATCCCGAACAGGTGCAGCATCGTCGCCTGGAAGTCGCGGATGTGCACCGGGTTTTCGACGATGTTGTACGAGAACTCGTCGGTTTCGCCGTAGACGACGCCGCCCTTCACACCACCGCCGGCCATCCAGAGCGAGAAGCAGCGCGGATGGTGATCGCGGCCGTAGTCGGTCGGCGTCAGCCGGCCCTGCGAGTAGATCGTCCGGCCGAACTCGCCGCCCCAGATGACGAGCGTCTCGTCAAAGAGCCCTCGTTCCTTCAGATCTTGAATGAGCGCCCAGGCCGCGCGGTCGACGTCACGCGCCTGCGCCGGGAGCACCTCGGGGGCATTGCCGTGGACGTCCCACCCGCGGTGGTAGATCTGGACGAACCGGACCTCGCGTTCGATCAGCCGGCGCGCCATGAGCGCCGCGTGCTGGAACTTGCCAGGCTGTCTCGCCTCCTCGCCCCAGCGCTCGAAGGTGCTCGCCGGCTCGGTAGCCAGGTCGGCCATCTCGGAGACCGACGACTGCATCCGAAACGCCATCTCGTACTGCTGGATCCGCGCCAGCGTCTCCGGACTGCCAAGTTGCTCGTGCTGGATCCGGTTCAACTCACCGAGACCGTCGAGCATCTCACGCCGGACGTCGCGCGAGACGCCGTTTGGGTCCCGCAGGTAGAGCACCGGATCGGCGCCGGCGCGGAGGCCGACACCGGCGAACTCGGGCGAGAGGAAGCCGGCGCTCCACATCTTCGCGGAGATCGCCTGCACGTTGGACTTCGGGTGGCTCTTCTCGGCGTTCATCACGACGAAGGCCGGCAGGTCGCTGTTCATGCTGCCCAGACCGTAGGCGAACCAGGACCCGATGCACGGCTGGCCCGGGATCTGCCGGCCGGTCTGGATGAGCGTAATCGCCGGCTCGTGATTGATCGCGTCGGTATGCATCGACCGGACGATCGCGATGTCATCGGCCATCCGCGCCGTGTAGGGCAGCAGCTCGGAGATCCAGGCGCCGCTCTGCCCGTGCTGGCTGAACTCGAAGACCGACGGCGCGATCGGAAAGCGCGCCTGCCCGGCGGTCATCGTCGTCAGGCGTTGCCCCTGGCGGACCGACTCGGGCAGGTCCCGGTTGTACCAGTCCTTCAGCGTCGGCTTGTGGTCCAGCAGGTCGACCTGCGGCGGCCCACCCATCATGTGGAGATAGATGCACCGCTTCGCCTTCGGCGCAAAGTGCGGTACGCCCGCAGGTCCGCCACCCACCACGGCGTCGGTCTGCTGTCCCAGGCCGAACGCATCCTCGGCCAGCAGGCTCGACAGCGCGAGACCGCCGACTCCAGTGGCGAGCTTGCCGAAAAATTGCCGCCGGGTCTCAGTCTGGATCGCTTCGTCGATCGGATGCATCGGGTCGCCCCTCCGCGGCCGCCCGCGGCTACTTGTTCAGGACCTCGTCCAAGTTCATGAGCTGGTTGACCACCATTGTCCAGGTGGCCAACTCGTCGGGAGGCAAACCGTCGTCCGGCCGCGAGTCGCCGACGGCCAGCAGCGCCTCGGCCGCCGCCGTATCCGTCCGATACCCCTCCAGCAGCCGGTCGTGGGTGCGACGCGCGACGGCGCGCTCGGCATCGACGAAGCCCCGCGCCAGCAGCCGCATCGTGACGTAGTCCAGCCGCGCCTCGAAGCCGAACGCCTCGCGCAGCGCGCGCTGGGCCAGATGGCGCGACGCCTCCACGAACTGCGGATCGTTCATCGTGACCAGGGCCTGGAGCGGCGTATTGGTCCGTTCGCGGCGCACGGTGGCGTGCTCGCGCGTCGGCGCGTTGAAGATCTCCAACGACGCGGGCGGCGCCGACCGTTTCCAGAAGGTGTAGAGGCTGCGGCGATAGAGGCTCGCGCCGGTGTCGGCCTCATAGACCCGCGTGTTGCTCTGCGGCATCGCGACGCCTGACCAGACACCGGCTGGCTGGTACGGCTTCACGCTCGGGCCGCCAATCGTCCGGACGAGCAAGCCACTGGCCGCCAGCGCGTAGTCGCGCACCATCTCGGCATCCATCCGGAACCGCGGCCCGCGCGCGAGCAGCCGGTTCTCCGGATCGCGTTCGAGCTTCTCGGCGGTCGCCCGCGACGATTGCCGGTAGACCGCGGAGGTGACCAGCATCCGGTAGAACCGCTTGACGTCCCAGCCCGACTCACGGAACTCCACCGCCAGCCAGTCGAGCAGCGCCGGGTGCGACGGCGGCTCCCCTTGCGCACCAAAGTCCTCGCTGGAGCGAACGAGCCCGGTGCCGAAGATCTGCTGCCAGAAGCGATTCACCGTCACCCGGGTCATCAGCGGGTTCTGGGCGTCGACCAGCCACCGCGCCAGGCCGAGACGGTTGCGCGGCAACGACGCGGCCATCGGCGGCAGCGCCGCCGGCACCGTCGGCGTCACGCGCTCGAGCGGCTGGTCGTACATGCCGCGGTTCAGGATGTGCGCTTCCGGCTCGGCGTCCATCCGCTCCTGCATGACGTGCGTCACGCTGCCGCGCCGCCGGATCTCCCGGTACTCCAGGTCGAGCGCCTTCGCCTCGGCGACCAGGTCGCGGGTGCGTTCGTCCTCGACGCTGAGGTAGTGGAGCCTCAACGCCTCGCGCGCGTCGGCATCCAGCGCCGCCGCCTCGATCTCGCGTGCCCGGCTGAGCGTCGGCCAGAGGGAGACGACCCGGGCTTCCTCGACGGTCAGCGCGCGATCGAAGACGCGCAGGTCGGCGACGGCACCGCCGGTGAAGTGGTTCGCGGTAGGGGCGGCGGTGTCGGTGTCGGCCGCTGGACGGGTCTGGGCTCGACCGAGGACGATCGGCCGGTCGACCCGGACGCTGCCGGCGATCGCATCGAAAAACTCGCTGCCCTCCTGCTCGATCGCTTCGCCGTTCCGAAAGACGCTCAGGCCGGCGCGCTCACCCGACCCGTCGTAGCTGAAGACGAGGTGGGTCCACGCACCGGCTTCCAACCGCTTCGTGTTGATCGGCGCGGCCACGATCTCCTCACGGCGGCCCTCGTCGATCCGGTCGCCGATCAGGCGCACTGAGACGCCGCGCTCGCCGATCCCGACCCGCCAGCCGCGGCCTCCGTCCTCGGGATCGGACTGGTCGACGACGACGAAGTTACCGTTCTCCTCCGGGTGGAAGAGCCAGAGCGCCAGCGCGAACGGCGTGTCGCGATCGACCTCCAGCGCCGGCAGCTCCGCCGACGACTCACCCTCGAACCGGATGGCGCGCAGGCCGTCCGGTCCGTCGCCCACGACCGCCCCGTCACGCAGCACGATCGGGACCGGGCCGTCACGGGTCTCGACCGCCGGCCCGGCCGGGGCATCGTTCCCGAGCGCCATGGCCAGGAGCTCCGCGGACGGCTGGAGCGGGGCCTCGAGATTGCGGTGGCCGCCGGCCGCGAGCCACCCGGAGAACGCCGCGTCGATCTCCTCCGCACGCGCGGCCCTGGCCCTCTGGTTCGCCGGCGTCTCGAGGCGCAGCGCCTCCCACCGCGCCCGGTCGGCCTCGGTCGGCACGACGAGCGTCGGCGGCGGGTCAGCGACGTTGCCGTCCATAACGTACTGCGTCGTGTTCCGGAAGAACGCCGTCATCGCGTAGAACTCGGCCTGCGCGATTGGATCGAACTTGTGATCGTGACAGGTGGCGCAGCCGATGGTCAGCCCCAGAAAGACCGTGCCGGTCGTGTCGGCGCGATCCTTCGCATAGACCGCCTCGTACTCGGCGGTAATCGCCCCGCCCTCGTTCGTCGTGATGTTGTTCCGATGGAACCCGGTCGCGATCAGCTGCGAGAGCGTCGGCTCCGGCAGCAGATCGCCGGCGAGTTGTTCGACCGTGAACTCGTCGAACGGCTTGTTGTCGTTGAAGGCCTCGATGACCCAGTCACGGTAGGGGTACATCTCACGGTAGTTGTCGATGTGGATCCCGTGGGTGTCGCCGTAGCGCGCCGCGTCGAGCCAGTAGCGACCGCGATGCTCGCCCCAGTGCGGGGAATCGAGCAGTCGGGAGACGAGGGTGTCGTAGGCCGCGTCGGACGGATCGTTCAGAAACGCTTCGAGCAACCCCGGATCGGGCGGCAGACCGGTCAGGTCGAGCGCCACGCGGCGCGCGAGCGTCGGCCGGTCGGCCTCGGGCGCCGACGTGAGCCCGTCGGCGTCGAGTCGCGCCAGGACGAACCGATCGACGGGGGTTCTGATCCAGCCGTTGTCGGAGACGGCGGGCAACTCGGGACGCTCGGTCGGCGTGAACGCCCAGTGCTGGTCCCACGCCGCACCTTCTTCAATCCAACGGCCGAGTAGCTGAATCTCCTCATCCGTCAGCGTCTTGTTCGATGCCGCCGGCGGCATCCGCCGCCGCACGTTCTCGTGGGTGATCCGCTGGTAGACAAGGCTCTCGGTCGGGTTGCCGGCGGCGACCGCCGGCCCGCTCGGACGAAGGGAGAACGCACCGTCCTCGGTGTCGAGTCGGAGATCGGCGCGCCGTGACTCTGCGTTGGGGCCGTGGCACTGGAAACAGTTGTCGGAGAGAATCGGCCGGATCTCGCGCTGAAAGTCGACCGGGGCCGGCGAGGCGTCCTGCGCCGCCGCCGGCGACAACCCGACCAGGATCGCCGAAACGGTAGCCAGCAGGCCGATCCAGAACCTGGAACTGGGCATGGCGTTCACTCCCGACTGCAAGAGGAGGCCCAATTGTAGGCGCTGGCGCCGCGGGTGACAAATCGAACCGCTAGCGCCCCCAGCGGTCGGGGTAGACTCGCCGGACTGGCGACAGATCGATGCAGATGGTCCGTAGCGCGGCGCTCGCGGCGTTCGTCTTCATGGTCATGCTCATGGGGAACGGCAGCATGGCGGCAGGGCAGGTTTCTCCGGTCCATCTCACGGTCGTCGATCGACCGGGCGGCGAACCGGTCCACGCCCGGGCCTACCTGCGCCGCGAGGGAGAGTTGGTCCTGCCGGAGGGGCTCCCCTCGTACGACACGCGCGGGGAGCGGCACTTCCTGATTCCCGGCGAGGCGCGAGTGGAGCTGCCGCCGGGCCGCTACGAGCTACGGGTTGAGCACGGCCTCGAGCATCGCCCGGTGATCAGGTCGTTCACCGTGACGGCCGGCGTCGACCTCGACATCGAGGCCGTCGTCACCCGCTGGGTCGACATGAACGCCCAGGGCTGGTACTCGGCCGACATGCACGTCCACCGCGATCCGGCCGACCTCGAGGCGATCCTCAGGGCCGAAGACCTCAACCTCGCGCCGACGATCACGACGCATGTCTGGGGCAGCGACACGCGGCAGCCGTGGGGCGGCGGGCATGGCTTCATGACCGAGGTCGATGACGATCGCCTCTTCACGACGAACGCGCAGGAGATCGAGCGCATCGAAGGCGGCCCCGGCGCCATCATCCTGCTCGCCCCCGACCTGCCGCTGCCGTACGACGGCTACGAGCTGTACCCGCCGTCGGCCACATACGCGCGCCGGGCGCACGAGCAGGGCGGCTACGTCGAGGCCGACAAGCCATTCTGGCTCGATACGTTCGTCAACGTCGCCCTCGGCGCGATCGACTTCATCGAGATCAACGCGAATCATTTCTATCCGCGCGGCTTCGACACCGACCTGGCCCGGTGGTCATCGTGGCCGCAGGAGATGGGCTACATCGGCAGCCGCGGCCTGGCGCTCTGGATCATGAAGCTCTACTACAGCATCCTGAACTCCGGGTTCCGACTACCGCTGTCGGCCGGATCGGCGAACGGCGTCATGCCGGCGCAGGTCGGGTTCAACCGCGTCTACGCCCAACTCGACCGCTTTTCCTACGACGGCTTCCTCGCCTCGATGAAGGCCGGACGAAGTTTCACCACGAACGGACCGATGCTGGAACTCGAGGTCGGC